>NZ_MZGS01000030.1 GCF_003111625.1 Methanobrevibacter thaueri
GGTCCTTATAAGTCAATTCAGCAGGAATGTAACTTTCAGTAACAGTAACATTGTGTAAATCACTGGATCCTTTGTTGGTAACAGTAATATTAAACGCAACAGTATCATTAACAACAACGAAATCTGTCACATTCAATGAAACTTTTACAACTCCTAAACCAGGATTAGCAACAGTTACATTAGCACTGCTGTTAGTTTCATTTGTTACATTGGATTTGGCAGTGACATTGTTTACAAGAGTTCCGTTAGTTAAAGCTTGGAAGTAAACAGTGAATGTAGCATTACCATTCAAACCAAGAGGTTTGAGATATTTAAATGTCACATTATCATCACTACTCCAATCAGCACCAACAAACCTAATAAACCTAAATTCAGAAGGTTTGAAGAACTCAGTCACAGTCACATTACCTAAAACACAATCACCGGTATTGGTTACAGTAATATTAAACGCAACAGTATCATTAACAACAACGAAATCTGTAATGTTTAAACTTACTTTAACAACAGTCATGTTAGGACTGTATACGGTTACATTTGCTGTGTCATTGGTATCATTAG
>NZ_MZGS01000031.1 GCF_003111625.1 Methanobrevibacter thaueri
AAAACCATAAAAAACACAACCAAAAAGTTAATTAACTCTAATAATAGATTGTACTTCCTAGTATATAAAATTAAAGGATAATAAAATAAGAAAAAAAATTTAAACACAAAAATTATGAGTCAGCCTCAAAAAAAGAAAAAAAAGAAATAGAGAAATTAATCTCTAAATCTATTTACCTAAGTCTTCAAGAGCAGCACTGATTTGTGCCATAATTTGCTCGGTTTTGAAGTGTTGTTGGTTCATTGCACCAGATGGACATGCACCTACACAAGTTCCACATCCTTTACATAATGCGGAGTTAATTTGTGCAAATTCTTTTCCACCTACACCGGTAGCGATTGAAATAGCGTCGAATGGACATAATTCAACACATACTTGACAAGCACCACATACGGTTTCGTCGTTGGATGCAATAATAGGTTCGATTTCTACTTCTCCTTTTGCCATTGGGATAGCTGCTCTGGATGCTGCAGCTGAACCTTGTGCTACGGAGTCAGGAATATCTTTAGGACCTTGTGCTACACCAGCAATGTATACACCGTCAGTTAAGGTGTCAACAGGTCTGAGTTTTGGGTGAGCTTCCATGTAGAATCCGTCTGCAGATCTGGAGAGACCTAAGGTTTGTCTGAGTTCGTCAGATCCTGCGGAGTGTTCGAGACCTACGCTTAATACAACTAAGTCGTAAGTGTATTCAGTTACTTTACCGAGTAAAGTGTCTTCTGCTCTGATAGTTAAGGTTAAGTCATCGTTTTCGAAGATTTGTGCTGGTTTACCTCTGATGAATTCAATACCGTATTTTTCTTGAGATGTTTTGTAGAACTCTTCGTATCCTTTACCGAAGGAACGGATATCCATGTAGTAACAGGTTACTTTGGTATCAGGTTCGTGGTCGATACATAATTGAGCGTTTTTCATGGAGTACATACAACATACTCTGGAACAGTATGGTTTACCGATTTGTTCATCTCTGGAACCGACACAGTGGATGAATGCAACACGTTCTGGTTCAATACCGTCGGATGGTTTGATTACGTGACCACCGGTAGGACCGGATGCGTTAATCATCCTTTCAATTTCCATAGCGGTAATTACGTTGCTGTAACGGCCGTATCCGTATTGGTAAATTCCGGATGGGTCGAATGGGTCGTAACCGATAGCTGCGATAATAGTACCAACTTCTAACTCGATGATTTCAGGTTGTTGATTGTGGTCGATAGCATTTGGTCCACATGCTTGTACACATAAGTTACATTCGATACAGTAGTCCTTATCGATGGTTGCACATAATGGTACAGCTTGAGGGAATGGGATGAATGCAGCTTTTACCATACCGACACCTTCGTCGTAGTAGTTAGGGATTTCGATAGGACAAGCTTCTTGACAGGATCCACATCCGGTACATAATGCTTCATCAACATATCTTGGTTTTTTCTCTACTTTTACGTTGAAGTTTCCGATGTATCCGTCTACTTCGGTTACTTCTGCGTAGGAAATCAATTCGATGTTTTCGTGTTTCTGACAGTCTACCATCTTAGGTGCTAAAATACACATTGAACAGTCGAGTGTAGGGAATGTTTTATCTAATTGTCCCATACGTCCACCGATGGTTGGGTTTCTTTCTACAACGTAGGTTTTGAAGCCCATGTCAGCTAAGTCGAGGGAAGTTTGGATACCAGCTACTCCACCACCAATAACTAATGCAGTGTTGTTTACTGCTACTTTGGTAGCTTCTAAAGGTTCGAGTAATCTAGCTTTTGCAACAGCCATACGTGTTAAGTCTTTAGCTTTTGCGGTTGCTTCTTCAGGTAAGTCCATGTGTACCCAGGAGTCTTGTTCCCTTAAGTTTGCAAATTCAAATAAGAACTTGTTTAATCCAGCTTCTTCTACACATCTACGGAAAGTAGGTTCGTGAAGACGTGGGGAACATGCAGCTACAACAATTCTGTTTAAGTTTTTCTCTTTGATGTCCTCTTGGATCATAGCTTGACCAGGGTCGGAACACATGTATTTGTAGTCAGTTGCGTAGACAACGTTAGGAAGTGTCTTTGCATATTCTGCTACTTCAGGACAGTCGACTACTCCACCAATGTTTACACCACAGTGACAGACGTAAACACCTATCCTTAATTCTTCGTTATTATCTATTTTTTCTTCTGCCATATTAATTCACCTTGTACAAGTCGTGAAAAATATCTAATATATATAAAAAATTGCAATTTTTAAAACAAGTTAGTAAAATTTTACATAGTATTAGATATACATATGTAGTCAATACACCCTTATAAACATTTCTATAAAATACTTGGAGTAAAGCTTATATATGATGAGTTAAAAGCCTTTTAAAAATGAGTTTATATCCTAAACTAACGCTAAATATAAATTATTAGCTCAAATAAAGGATAAATTTCCTTTTTTGATAAAACGATAAATTTAGGTTAAGATAAAATTTCAATTTTTTATTAAATTATCATGATAATTACCGGAAGTGTAATCAAAGAGATTACAGTGTTGATCAAAATGCAGTCTGAAGTCAGCTCATAGTCGAGCTTGTAGGTTATCGAAAGCAGGAGTGACATCATTCCGGAAGGCATTGCGGCCTCGACGATTGATATTGTATACTGCAGGTCAACCAAACCGATCTTTGTAGCGATTAGAAATGCAACCAACGGAAAAAACATCAGTTTCATCACTGAAGTGAATGCGATCATGGATTTTGACCTGGACAATGCCGAAAAGTCAATTGACAAACCCAAGGCAATCATGATTAACGGAATGGCGCCCTGTCCCAGATAATTGACTGTGTTGTCAATGACCGCCCCGATTGGAATGTTGAGGAAATTGAAGACCAGGCCCAAGACGACCGCCCACAAAGGCGGGAAAAGTGTGATTTTGCGAACTGCGGTTCTGGCCGTTCCGCCGAACTTCAAAATCAGGACAAATGAAAGGATCAAAAAGATACATAATGTGGCCATGTCACAGAAAATCGCCCTCAGGAAACCTTCCTGTCCAAAAATTCCCAGAGTGACCGGATAGCCCATAAATGCTGTGTTCGCAATCATCACGGTGACCAGTACGCTCCACAGTGTGATGTCATCCAGGTTGAGACGTTTCAATATGAAATATGAAACTATTCCTGTTGCAAAGGATGACGCCAGAATTATGAAAGGCAGAATGCCCAGCTTGGAAAGCATTGACAGGTCAGCGGAATAGATGGCGTGAAAAATCATGCACGGCATCAAAATGTACATTACTATTCTATTGAAAGGGTCAATGTCCTTTTCACTTAAAAAATCGATTCTTTTAAGGAAATAGCCAAGCCCAATCATTATGATGATTGATAAAATAGTAACTTCAATTTCATTCATGAGTAAATATTAGATAAAAAAAGTATAAAAAAGTTAAGAAAAAAAAGAAAATAAAATTAGCTAACGATACCTTCGCTAGTAATTTTAAATACACATTCACCTTCAGGCAAATGAGGGGAATCCACTAAACGTGCGATTCTTTTTCCTGCCAGACCTTTCTTGAGCCAGATTCTGTAAGTGGAAGCGTGACCTAAAACGTGTCCACCGATAGCTTTGGTAGGGCTTCCGAAGAAGGAATCAGGTTTGGCCTGAACCTGGTTAGTTAAAAAGATTGCAACGTTGTAGGTGTTAGCAATTTGTTGAAGTGAGTGTAAATGCTGATTTAACTTTTGTTGCCTTACGGCCAGGGACTCCCTTCCGACATATTCAGCCCTGAAGTGAGCCATCAATGAATCGACAATTACCAATTTGACATTGACACCGCTTTGGATAAGCTCATTGATCTTATCAACCATGAGGATTTGGTGAGCGGAGTTGAATGCACGTGCAACATGGATTCTGCTTAACACTTCAGTGGTGTCCAATTCGAATCCTTCAGCGATTTGTCTAATCCTTTCAGGACGGAAAGTGTTTTCAGTGTCGACAAATACACATTCGCCGTCAAGACCGCCGAGTTCCTCAGGCAATTGGACAGTTACGGCCAATTCATGAGAGATTTGACTTTTACCTGATCCGAATTCACCGAATACTTCAGTGATGGATTGGGTTTCGATTCCGCCACCGATTAAGTCATTGAACTCTTGGCTTCCAACAGTGATGTGTCCTACATCTTTTCTTCTTTCGTCTACTTCTAACGCTGTTTCAAAAGTGATGTTTTCTGCCCTACGTGCAGCTTCAATAACCTTTTCAGCAACGCCTTCACCGATTTCAGCTTTGACTGATAATTCTTTTGGAGTAGCGGTAGCTAATCTCATCATATCAGCAAAACCTGCATCTTTTAATTTTTCTGCTGTTTTTTCTCCAACACCTGGTAAATCGCTTAATTCAACCATAATAATCATTCCTTCCGTTTATCTAGTAGTATTTTTTCAAAAATTTCTTAGGATTTAACCTATTTGTTTCATTATATTCATCGAAATTAACGTTTGCAATAAATTCAATTGTGAGTCCAACTAAATCTTGAAGTTTGTCTTCAATTCCATATCCATCTTCAATAGTTGAAATTACCTCTTCTTTTGTCATTCCACTTAGTTCTTCAGCTAAATTATCAAAGAAAGTAGCTTGGATATCGCCAGTTTCATCTGAAATTCTTGTAGGAATCATGAATGTGTAATCAGGTTCATCAAAGATATATCCACAATTGTCACAGTGATAATCATCTTCGCTTTCCTCAACGCTTGCGCGACAATTTGGACATTTTCTAAGTAATGGCCTATCCACTCCCACTTCATCAATCTTTGCGGTAATGTGAACATTGGTGTCGTCCTCATACAATGCTTCAATGGTTTTTGGTACGAAAATCATTTCCATCAATTCATCTAATGAAGGTAATTTTTCCAGTTCACTTTCACTTGGCTCCAACATTGTGGTGGATCCTGATATGTTGGCTTCTACACGATTTGTTCTATCGTTGTATCTGAAGTTAGGGTTTTGTAACTTGATTGCTTGGCCCAGTTCAAATTCTTTTTTGGCGTCATCGTTCCAGAGAACAACAACTACAGAGCCTGTGTCATCAGCAATTTCAATATTTCTGACTAATCCTTCCCCATCGTCTCTTTCAAATGTACGTGGCTCGAATATTTCAATCACTCTACCGATGATGATCTTATCTCTTTCATCCTCTTCGACCTCATCGATGCTGATTTTATCGTAAAGAGCTTTTTCCAATGTTTCCAATTTAGGGATGAACATTGCGGATGCTTCCTCTTCGGATAATCTGATGATTCTTGCAGTGCCTCCAACATTTAAATCCACATTATACATTCCCATTCTGGTTCTGGCGTTTTCAATTCTGTATGCCTCACCGACATCATATGCCCCTTGGGCCTTTTCATTCCAGAATGACAGTCTTACCTTACCTGATTCATCGGCAAACATTGCGGAACGGACCTGTCCAACCTCTCCATCATCTCTTTGGAATTCCCTGATGTCCTCAAGGGATAGTATTCTTCCGATTATGTCGATTTCAATGCCGTCATCATCCATCAACTCTATTTCTCCAATAGGGGTTGGGTGAAGGTCTGCCCTTAAGGCTTCCAGTTCATCCAATTCCTCGATTGACAGGTTTTGAGGATTGATAGTGATTTGGGTGTTGAAATTGGTGTTCATGGAGTATTGGCTTTCAGTGTATTCGTCAAAGCGTACGTCCCCACCGATTATTTTGACAATGTCTCCTTTGTTTAATGGTAATGAGGTGTCATCTCCCCATACTGTAACCCTTATGTCACCGGTAGTGTCTCTGACATCAAAGTTCCTTAGTTTTCCTTCGGAGTTATCGGTTTTTCTATGGAACAGCTTAATGTCCTGGAGTTTTGAAACGATACCTATGATTGAGACATCCTTCTGTTCCCTCAAATCGCCGATTGGTGAGAATTCCTGAACGAATTCAGGGACGTCATAATCCCCTTTGATTATTCTTCCGTCCCAGTGGGTTAATGATATTTCATCTTCTCCATCCCTGTTCGGCCTGCTGCGTGCTTGGGCTTGGATTATTTTAACTGTGTCTCCATCTTCAAGTCCCAAATCGTTGATTAGCTCCACGTTTTTATTCCATAATGTGTAAGAGATTTGTCCTGAACCATCCTGTAATTCAAGAGATGCAACTTTTCCTTCTTTTCCATTTTTCTCATATGACCTTATTGTTGGAATTCTAACGATTCTTGCAATGATGTTGACTTTTGTATCCGGTTCTATGTCAGTTATGTTGACAATATTTTCCTCATAGGCAGGGAACCTTGCAGGGTCGTCATCAATGTGGATGACGCTTGATCTTGGCATTAAGTTTGCTTCCAAACCTGTGTATCCTTCCTTGATATCTACACCCTTAATCTGTATGGTGTCCCCTTCGGAAAATGTTTTAATAAGTCTAATGTTTTGAGTCCAGAATACGGCTCTTATTTCGCCTGTGTTGTCCTTCAACAGTACATTGCTGACCTCTCCATTTTGACCTTTGCGTGTTTTGAATTGTCTTGGGTTTGAAATTGAAATCACTCTACCGGAAATTGTAGTATCCCTGCTTCCTTTTTCAATGTCCTTAATAAGTTTGACATCATCTTCTACCTCATTGGTTATAGCTTCCGGTTCTTCTGTGATCAATTCACCGACAACCATGTCTGCTAAGCTATCGTCGGTCATGAATGGATTTTCTGATTCTTGCTGTCTGAATTTTTCAATTCTTTGGAAGAATTCCTCTTCTGAAATTAGATCTTTGACCTTATCATATTTCTCTTGTAAAACATCAGTCATTCGATTTGTTTCACTGGTCTCATCAGCTTTCTCAAAAATGGATGTATCGACGCCGTTATGGTTTTGCACAACCATCTGTGCGGCTCCAAAATCATCAATAAAATTTATTCCATCATTATCAGCTTTGATCCTTTCAATTTCTTCTAAGAACTCTTCTTCAGAAAGTTTATCTTTGACTTTTTCATATTCTTGTGATATTTTTTCTTGCATACCAAACCCCTCATAGAAAAGTTAATTATAATTTTATAATCATAGTGTATATAAAGTATTAGAGAGAGCATTTGAGAAGTAATCCCAATACAATTTATAAAAAAATTTTAATATAAATATTATCCAAATGCACAGGCGTGTAAATGCACAAATGTTAATATGCATTCGGATTTTTCTTCAATGCAGTTTTAATCATTATTGCCAAGTCCAAACCCATGTGCCAGTTTTCTACGTACTCAATATCATATTCTATACGTTTTTTGATTGATGTGTCTCCACGGCAGCCATGAATCTGCGCCCAACCGGTCAAACCCGGTTTTACCTGGTGTTTGACCATGTATTTTGGAATTGTTTCCTTGAACTGCTCTACGAAAAACGGCCTTTCGGGTCTAGGGCCGACAACACTCATGTCGCCTTTCAAAACATTAAAGAATTGAGGCAACTCATCGATGCTAGTTTTTCTAATAAAGTCTCCAACCCTGGTTTTTCTTGGGTCATCCTTGGTGGTCCATTCTGACTTTTCCTCATTAGGGTCCTGAACCTTCATGCTTCTGAACTTATACATCATGAATGTCTTACCGTTGTAACCCATCCTCTCCTGCTTGAAGATGATAGGGCCGGGAGATGTTAACTTAATGGCAATAGCTGTAATAATCATTATAGGTGATGTTATTATAATCGCTATGATTGCTATTATGTAATCTGACAGGTACTTTAAAAACTTATTGAAATCATCGTCCAACGGAACATAACGGATATTGATTATCGGAATGTCCTCAATCATGTCTACGGACGGCTGTGCCGGGAAGTACCTGATGTAATCCGGAATGATTTCCGCCTTGATTCCGACTTTTTCACAGCTTTCCACGAGTTCATTAATCTTATAATAATATTTCAATGGAATGGCCAAAACCACCCTGTCATATCTGTTGTTTTCAAGCACATGATCCAAATCATTAAAGGAACCGATAATCCTGCTTCCTTCCATTTCCAATCCAACATGTTCGGACCTTCCCAAAAATCCGCTGACAACAAAACCCAAATATGGATTTTCACGTATCTTGCGTGCGAAAGAGAATGCCAGCTCATTGTCTCCGACGATGAGAATATGCTTCAGGTTCTTATTGTTCACCCTTAAGTTCTTGAGGATGCCTCTAATGATAAACCTCTCGATTATTCCAAAGAATGTTCCTATGATTGCAAGCAGGAACAGCATTATCCTTGAAAAGTCTGGCTGATTGATTATGAAAAGAATTGAGACCAATGCGAAAAATGCTATGATATTTACCTTTATGATTTGAGTGGCTTCCGAAAATATATTCTTATATGTTCTGCGAGGCTTATACAAGCCAAACGCAAAGTATAGAATCAGATAAACAGGAATTACGGCGAAAGTTAAGAATAAAAGGTAACTCTGAAAGCCCAAATGGCCGCCGAGCGGACCGAACAATGTAGTTTTAAATCTGAGCCATATGGAACAGACCAATGAGACGCTTATGACTAAGACGTCTATTAAAACTAAAAGTATATTCAATGCTTTCTGATTTTCCTTTATCATGATAACTACCAAAAACTAGTCTCTAATATTATTATGTATTATTATACAAATTATTTAACTTTTTTTAAACATGTTCAGGAAAAGTTTCAAAAGACATAAAATAGCTATCCCCAAATAAACAATGAAATTGACGATGAACGAGGATTCCCCCGCATGATGCTTTTTATAATATATGTACATTGCACGGTAAAACTCATAAATCAGCTTGGATTTCTGCTTTTTACTGCTGGCGCCCTTGAGGTGGGTGATTTTTGAGCTGCCATAATAGATTATCTTCCAGCCGGCCTGCTTGATGCGGTAACATAGGTCGATGTCCTCGCCGTACATGAAGAATGTCTCGTCAAGCAACCCTATCTCATCCAATGCATCCTTTCTAATGAACATGAACGCACCGGTCAGGCAGTCGATTTCATAGACCTCGTCATCCGGCAGGTCTGTCAGGTTGTAATTGTCATCCTTGCTGTTTGTCGGAATGTGGAAGAGTCTGAAAAATGAGTTTTTGACATTTGGAAATGACCTTTTGCAAGCCTTATCAAGCTCTCCGTCTTCGAGAAGAACCCTGCAGCCGCAGGCTCCCACATCAGTGTGGCTTTCCATGTAATCGTAAATATTTTCAAGGGTGTTTTCCCAAACGATTGTGTCTGAATTCAACAATAGCTGATATTTGCCGCTTGCCTGTCTCAATGCCTGATTGTTTCCTGCCGCAAAACCGTTGTTGTCCTTTGAGGCTATGAACTTGACCTTGTCTGCGAAATAATCCTGCAGCCTTGCCAAACTATCGTCGCTGGATGCATTGTCCACTACGTAAATCTCATAGGTGAACGGATAATCATACTCCAGAATGGAATTAACGGTGTTTTTGGTTAATTCGAATGTCTGATAATTTACAATAACTACTGAAAGGTCCATAAAACTCACTGATTATCTTTTTAAAAATTTGATTGTATTGATTATTAATCTGTATTCTATTTTAAAATAGTTTTTTGTATTGCCGGCTTTGAACTTGACCTTGTCTATTTTCTCGCCTCTGCTTGAAAGTCCTTCCTTCAATCCAGCAAGATAGGTTGAGCCGAAGCCTTTCCTGACAAAGAATATGTACTTGATGAGGAACCCTAAAAACAGGAAGATGAAGTTAACTATCTTCATCGGTATCGGGAGGTTCTTATATACGACCCAGACATTGTTTCTGGCCGCAAGGCGGACCTTGAACTCGTTGTATCTGCTTCCTGATGTTGCAGATCCGATATGGTAGACTATTGCATCCGGACACAGCATGTTGACATGGCCGCTTATCCTTGAGCGTATCGCAAGGTCAACGTCCTCCATATAGGCAAAGAAGTTATCGTCAAACATTCCTATCTCATTCAATAGGGATTTCTTGTACATTGCAGCCCCCGCACATGCGGAAAATATTTCGCAAGGCTCAGTATACTCATTGGAGTTGTGGTTTTCCCCCACCTTCTTGGTCCAGGCAAGCAGGTTGTATTCATCGCCGACATCGTCAATAAGTTCCTTGTTGTCGTATTGAAGCATCTTGGCCTGGACTGAAAATATGTTGTCGTCCGATGACGCCAAGTCGAGCAATGCCTTGATTGAGCCCTCCTTTATCTCGGTGTCATTGTTAAGTGAGAAAATGTACTCATATTTGGCTTTCTCTATTCCCTGATTGACTGCAGGTGAGAAACCCCTGTTTTCAGTGTTTTCAATCAGCACTACAGGGAAATTGAACTTATTGCCTTTAATGTAATCCTTACTTCCGTCAGTTGATCCGTTATCGACTATTATAACCTCTCCGATATATTCCGAATCGTTGTTCAATGACTCGAAGAATGTCTTGAGGAATCTTTCCCCATTGTAGTTTGGCGTAACGACTGAAACTTTCATGTTAATCAAATTGAATTTTTTAATCTCATCCATGTCCTGTAATACATCTTAGGGTTTAACAGGAACAATCTTATCTTTAGCTTGAATTTGGAATCCCCCTGATATCTTGACAGCTTTGTTAACAGGTCAAGTTCCTTCATTTTTGCCATGACCTCGTCAAAATCATATCCGTTGTGGAAAAAGAAATTCATGTTTCCAAATATTGCCTTTGGGATTCTTGATGTTATTATTAGATTGGCGAGTTCTGCCTTATTATTTTTATTGTAAAAGTCGGCCAGGTTCTCAAAGATTTCTATGACTCCGAATCTCATATATTCCGTGGACTTGATTGCGGAATCTGAATGCTGGACATAGTAATAGGTCACCTCATTGTTGATGACTATCTCCTTGCCGTTGCTCAATGCCTTGTGGGCGAATTCAGTGTCCTCGCCATAAACAACGCCCGGCGTGAATCTGATGTCGTTGTCCTTGATTATACTTGCCCTATACATCAGCTGGAAGAAATTGAAGGTTATCTCCATGTTCAGTTCCTTCTTGATGAAATCGTATGTTGATATGACGTCCTCGGTGTAGGTGTCCATATCAATCAGCCTGTCGCCGTCCTCCTTAACATACAATATCAGGCTGAAATCGCTTTCGCCATTGTATAGCGTTGATAGGTGGTTTGATGTTACATGGTCATCCGCATCGATGAAAACAAGATAATCCCCGGTTGACGCATCTATTCCAACGTTTCTTGCAACGCTAACTCCTGCATTTTCCTGATGGATAATCTTATGCGGTATCTCTGTCTTTTCCAGGGTTTCTTTTATTATCTCCAGGCTATTGTCGGTTGATCCGTCATCGACCACTATAATCTCATAGCTGTCAAAATCCTGATTTATTATTGAATCTAATGTTTTACTTATATACTTTGAGGCATTGAAAACCGGAACGATGACACTGACCTTATAAAAATCCATTTTACCACCATTATTTTAACAGATAATCTACCACTCGCTTAGATGATTGACCGTCAATTTCATCAAATTGTGTCATGATGAAGTCGGAAATTTTGCTTTTGTCAAACTCGCCATTGGCTATGGCACTTATCAGCTCATCGGATGTCTTGACTATAGGTCCTGGAACCGTGGTTTCGAAATCGTAATAAAATCCACGTTCATTTGAAAGGTAACTGTCCAGGTCATAAGTGAAGAAGAGTATAGGCCTGTTCAAAACTCCATACTCAATCATTATTGAGGAATAATCGGTTATCAGAATGTCGCTGATAAGCATGAGCTCCTGCTCGCTTTCAAAACCGCTGACATCAACATACTTTCCCTTTGAGGAAATGTCATCCTGATAAAAGTCCCTGATTTTCGGGTGAAGCCTCAATGCCAGAACGTACTCGTCAGACAGCGCCTCATTGAACCTGTCCAAATCAAGATAGTCGAAGACATTGTTGTACTTTTCCTCATCACGAAAAGTCGGGGCGTAAAGAATGATTTTCCTGTCCTGTGAAACGCCATACTTTTGACAAAAATCGGCTTTTAACTTGTTTAAATCATGATTTTCAAAATAATAGTCCATGCGGGGAAGGCCCAAAGCCTTAATTTTGGATTCGGGAATTTGAAAAGCCTCGCTGTAATGCTTCTTAATCTTTTTAGAAGTCACAACGAGATAGTCTGTGTTTTGGGAAATCCTTCTCAGGATGTCCCTGCTTTCAATGTCGACTGACCCTCCGAATTTCTTGGATGCGCCAGGGGCATGCCACAGCTGAACAATGACACTTTCCTCCTTGAAATTCATAAATGCCAAGGGGAAGAAGTTGTCGTTTAGAAAAATGAACTTGGAGCTTGCCAGCTTCTTGAAGCTTCCAAAAGACAGCTTGTCCTTGTAAAAAAAGTGGAATTCGTAATCTCCTCTTCTCTCAAATTCCTTCTTGATGTAATTGAGATTACCCTTAAAAGACTCTCCGGAGTCGATTATAAAAGAAACTCTTTTCTCATTAACTTTTGTGAATCTGAATAATTTGAATAATGACGCATAGAGTTTATGTTTTAAATATGACATGATATCAGTGGAAAAATGCTAACATTCCAGGGATTGCTCCCATAATCGCTTGAACACCTAAAATGAAAATTGCAAGTCCTCCGATAAAGTTAATGTATCTGGCATATTTCATTGCAAACCTTGTTCCGAAGGTACCGATTAACAGCCAGCAGAAAACGGCACAGAAACTTAAGACAGCCAGTCCCAAAGGATTGACAGCTGCTGCAACACCCTGAGCTGCCAGAATCAGGTTTTCTATGTTTCCAAAAAGAAGCAATGCTAAAAATGGTTTTAATTCGCCGTTCATTTATTCACCCCTAATAGAAGTGATCATCGCTTGAGCACCTAAAATAAGGATTGCTAATCCACCAATGAATTCTATGAAAGAAACATAGTCAATCAAGAGTTGGGTACCGAAAGTACCGATGACTAGCCACATGGCAACGCATAAAATACTTGCAATTCCTAACTTAATAGGATTTACGCCTGCTACAACACCTTGTGAGGACAAAACCAGGTTTTCAATATTCCCAAATATTATTAACCCCACAAAAGGCAAATATTGCTCCAACATCCAAATCACCATTTCCCCAAATAAACAGAATTTATTTATTACTAATAATTATTAATGAATTATAATATATAAAACTATCATTAAAATTATTAAAATATTTTATGATTTAATTGAATGATAAATAATGCTTTTTAGAATTATTAAGGAAAAATTGAACAAAATAGAAAAAAATAATGAATAAAATGATTATTTATTTAAATTAAGAGGTACATTTCAAGTGTAAATAACTATCTGTTGGAATACATCTTCTCATAGTATTCCTGATATTCGCCACTTCTAATCTGATTGGTCCATTCCTGATTGTCAAGATACCATTGAATTGTTTCCTTAATTCCCACTTCAAAAGTGTATTTGGGACTCCAGCCCAATTCCTCCTGTATCTTGGTTGAATCAATGGCATAACGCCTATCATGGCCCAAACGGTCAGTGACAAATTCAATCAGTGACTCGTCCTTGCCGAGCTCCTCCAATATCAGCTTGACAATGTAGATGTTTTCCTTTTCATTGTTTCCACCGATGTTGTAGACCTCGCCGAGCCTACCCTCATGAAGAACCAAATCAATCGCATGGCAGTGGTCATAGACATGAAGCCAGTCACGAACGTTCTTGCCGTCCCCGTAAACGGGCAGCTTCTTGTTTTCCAAGGCGTTTGAAATCATCAATGGAATCAGCTTTTCGGGAAACTGATAAGGTCCGTAGTTATTGGAACAGCGTGTGATGTTTATTGGCAGACCAAAAGTCTCGCCATAGGCGCGTGTGATTAAATCCCCACCGGCTTTTGAAGCTGAATACGGACTGTTTGGCTGTAGCGGAGTTGTCTCTGTAAAGTATCCGGTCTTGCCCAATGTCCCGTAAACCTCATCTGTGGAGATTTGAATGTACTTTTCAACGCCGTATTCCTTGGATGCGTTGAGAAGGACCTGTGTTCCCAAGACATTTGACTTGATGAAAATTTCCGGATCCTCAATGCTTCTGTCAACGTGGCTTTCGGCCGCAAAATTAATGACATAATCGCATTTCCTGACTATGTCATCCACCACTTCCTTATCCCTAATGTCACCCTTGACAAAAGTGTAATTGTCCTTATTCTCAATGTCCTTAAGGTTTTCAAGGTTTCCGCAATATGTCAATGCGTCAAGGTTAATGATATGGTAATCTGAGTACTTGTCAACCATGTACCTTACAAAATTGCTTCCAATGAAACCTGCTCCGCCAGTGACTAAAATATTTGTCATGATAATCCCTAATATTTGATGTTTGCTTCTTTAAATGATTTCCATTCCTTATCTTTATCTGATAAAATTATCTCATCAATGCCGTCCAACGGCCATTCAATAGCTATATCCTCATCATTCCACATTATTCCGGATTCATCCTCACCATGATAGAATTCTGTGCACTTATACAAGAATTCCGCTTCATCTGACAAGACCAAAAATCCATGAGCGAATTTTGGCGGAATGTATAGCTGCTTTTTGTTTTCCTCTGACAATATCGCGCCATACCATTTTCCATAAGTTGGGGAGTGGCCTCTAAGGTCCACTCCGACGTCAAAAACTTCTCCTTTTATGACACGAACTAATTTACCTTGAGGATAGTTTAATTGTAAATGCAAGCCTCTTAAGACTCCTTTTGATGATTTTGATTGGTTATCCTGAACAAACTTCAAATCATGGCCTGCCTCAGCAAAATCCCTCTCCTGGAACGTTTCCATAAAATATCCTCGGTTGTCCTCAAAAACTGTGGGTTCGACTATGAACATTCCCTCTATTCCGGTTTCTGTGAATTTAAATTTACCCATATCAATCATCTTTTAACTAATTTGAACAAGTATTCGCCATAATCTGTCTTTTTAAGTTCTTCAGCGGTTTTCAGCAATATCTCATCATCGATGTATCCCTTACGGTATGCGATCTCTTCAAGACATGCGATATATAATCCCTGCCTCTTTTGAATTGTTTCGATGAAATTTGAAGCTTCCAAAAGTCCGGCATGGGTTCCTGTATCCAGCCAGGCCATTCCACGACCCAACAATTCCACCTTAAGTTTTCCGCGTTTCAGATATTCCTCATTTATTGAGGTGATTTCAACTTCTCCTCTTTCTGAAGGCTCAACGTTTTTGGCTATTTCCACAACAGTGTTGTCATAGAAATACAGGCCTGGAACAATATAATTTGATTTAGGTTTATCCGGCTTTTCCTCAATAGATAAAACATTCCAGTCGTCATCAAATTCAACGACACCGAATGCTTCAGGATTATTGGTGTAATATCCGAATATCACTGCCCCTTCCTCCAAAGCGGTCGCCCTTTCTAGAATTTCAGTGAATCTGTGACCGTGGAAAATGTTGTCTCCGAGAATCAGCGCAACATTATCATCGCCGATGAAATCCTCGCCTATTATGAATGCCTCAGCCAGCCCGTTAGGATTTTCCTGAACCTCATATTCGAACCTTATGCCTAAACTTGATCCGTCTCCAAGCAAATCCTTATACATTGGCAAGTCCCTAGGAGTGGATATAATCAATATTTCCTTAATTCCAGCCAACATCAGCACTGAAATTGGATAATAAATCATTGGCTTGTCATACAAAGGCAACAATTGTTTGGAAACGGCCTTTGTAATCGGATATAACCGGGTCCCAGAACCTCCGGCAAGTACGATACCTTTCATGATTATCACTTTGTACCTTATATTATTTTAAATTTTAAAAATTCGTTCTCATTGGCCGCATCGACGAACGTGTCGATGATGTCTGTGTCAACATCATCAGCGTTAATAAGCTCAATTTCACATTCGATTTCACATAGGCAGTCATATAATGCATCCAAATTTTTGCCGTAATAGTCAGGGAAACTTAAAGCCTCCATCAAATAGTCATGTCCTTCCTCTTTGATTAATTTACCATCAAGCTGCATTTTATACCTCTGTAAATGTGTTGTAGTGGTCGTCTGTGTAATAAACCTTATAATTGCCTGAATTGTATACTATCCTTTCCGCTCCACGGTTGGTTCCGTTCGCATTGATATCGCATTCGATGTACTTTGAATCGCTGTCCGGCAATATGTGCTGCCTGTTGGTGAAGGTGTCTCCTCCAATGCTTTTTCCAGGGGCGTATTTCTTGAGCGGTCCGCCATGCCATCCTAAAGCGTTAGCCTCCTTCTTGGTTATGTAATTGCTTGGAAGCTTGTGGAATTCCTTGATGTATGCCGCAACCTCGTCCACGGTGCAGTACTGGCCATCTTCCACCACACTGACATCACTTCCGTCATCATTGCCCAAACCCAGAAAATCCAAAAATCCGGCGCTTACGGCTGAAAGGCTGACAAGCGCAACGACCAATGCGATAAGTAAAACTAATTTTTTATTCATTTTATCAACCCAATATATTCTTTTATAGCCTCTTTATAATTCCTTAAAGGTTCAAATCCGTTTTCAACCCAATTCCTGTTTTCCAGAACGGAATAGCTAGGTCTTGGAGCGGGCCTTGCAAACTCGGATGCGGTAACCGGAATGACATTAACGTCCACGTCGGCAACCTCGAAAATGTATCTTGCAAACTCACACCAGGAGCAATTTCCGGAATTTGTCAAGTGATATGTCCCATAATAATCGGTTTCAATCAGCTCGGAGATTCCTTTAGCCAGGTCTGGAGTGTAGGTGGGAGTTCCGACCTCATCATACACAACTGTTATTTCGGAATGGTTTTGTGCCAATTCAAGCATTGTCCTTGGAAAATTGCGGCCGTTTACGCCATATAGCCATGCTGTCCTTACGATGAAGTATTTCTCAAGTATTTCCTTAATGTGCTCTTCACCTTTCAGTTTGCTTTTGCCGTAAATGCTGATCGGACCTATCTCATCATCCTCAACCCAGGGACGGTCGTTCTGGCCGTTGAAAACATAGTCTGTGCTTATATGAACCAATGGACAGTCAACTTCCCTACAGGCCAAGGCCAGGTTTTTAACGCCCTCGCCATTCACATTATATGCCAAATCGGGATTGCTTTCACAGCCGTCAACGTCCGTGTATGCCGCCGAGTTGATGACGATATCAGGATTTGAGTTGACGATAAAGTCCATTACACTGTCCCCATCGGTTATATCAAGGGTTTTGGAAGTTGTAAGGAGCAACTCATGCTTGTCCTTTAGAACCTCAATTAGGTCATGGCCCAACATTCCATTTGAACCTGTAATCAAAATCTTCATATAATCACTTAAAACTTTTATATATTGTTTATAATATATATTATACTTAATATATAAGGAAGGGAGATGTGATTATGAAAATATGTATTATGGGACAAGGCTATATCGGGCTTCCGACAGCCGCACTGTTTACAAGAAACCATTGTGAAGTCATTGGAGTCGACATCAATGAACAGATTGTTGAAAACTTAAACAAGGGAATAATCCACATTGAGGAACCCGGAATCAGCGACATTATCAAAAATGCAGTGAAAAACAATGTGTACACAGCCTCATTAACTCCTGAAAAAGCAGACGCATTCATAATTACAGTACCGACCCCCTACATCGTTGAAAATTACAGTTGTGACTTGAGCTATGTCATTACCGCATGCGAAACAATCATCCCATACATAGAAAAGGGAAATACAGTCATCATCGAATCAACAATAGCCCCAATGTCAACCGACGAGACAATCAAGCCTATCTTTGAAAAGGCAGGTTTCAAAATAGGCGAGGACTTGTTCCTTGCACACTGCCCTGAAAGGGTCTTGCCGGGCAGAATCATTGAGGAATTGATTCACAATGACCGCATCATCGGCGGAGTGACACCTGAATGTGCAGTCAAGGCAAGCGAGGTCTATGGACAGTTTGTGGAAGGTGACCTGATGCTAACAGAGGCAAAAACCGCTGAACTTTCAAAATGCATGGAAAACACCTTCAGGGATGTCAACATAGCACTTGCAAATGAACTTGCAAAAATCTGTGCTGAAATTGGAGTCAATGCACTGGACGTCATTGAAATGGCCAACAAGCACCCAAGAGTAAACTTGCACTCACCGGGACCTGGAGTAGGTGGACATTGCCTTGCAATCGATCCATACTTCATCTATGCCAAAGCGCCTGAAACCGCAAAGATAATTAAGCTGGCACGTGACACAAACAACTCAATGCCTGATTTCGTGTGCGAATACGTAAACAAAATAATTTCAGAAGGCAAGATTGCAGTGTTTGGAGTATCATACAAGGGCAACACCGGAGACGACAGGGAAAGTCCTGCCTATGAGATCATTGCAAAATTAAGCACAAAATATGAAATAGCCATTCACGACCCTCACATTGAAAATCCTAATTTTGTAAATTTCGAGGAAGCCGTGAAGGACGCCAACCTGATTCTGGTTTTATGTGACCATGATGAGTTCAAAGACATGGATTACGATTATATCAACAAAAGCATGGCTAAAGCAGTGATATTCGATACAAAAAATATAATAAAAGAAGTTCCATCAGAAATTAAATTGTTTAATTACGGGAACTTATATGAATTGAACTAAAAATTGATTGATTGGTCTGGTTGTATTTGATGGCCGTTCCATGCTTTAAGACTACTCCATTCTTCAGACGGAGCTTCCCAGAACATATCGTTGGCTTTTAAACCTAACGCTAAAAAGACAGCACAGCATGCGTAAACGCTACCAGTATTGGTTTCATCGTCACAAATATCAATTTGAGATGCATTCAAACCGCAAATCAACCATCCTTCACTATTGAAGTTCTGACTGCCTGTGAATTGTCTTTGAATGATTTTTGTTAGGGCGCTTCTTACCTGAGCCGGAGCGATGTTTCTCGGCAATATCTTAAGCAATGCAGCCTGTGAAAGCAGATGGAATACACCACATCGATAAGCCAGGGATTTTCCAAGCAACGGATAGGTTCCATCCGGTGAAATCATCCTTTCAAGTTGTGATGACAATCTTGATGATCTCATCAATTGGACATCCAAGAACTCTCCTTCCTGAAGGCCGTATTTCCTCATGACCGCCAAAATGTCATTCAGCATCGGATGGATGATAAGGCTATTATAGTATCCAACATCGAACTCGTCACCGTTTGAATAGATTGCATCGCCTACATAGAACTCGTCGCGGAATTTTGAAATGGCATAAGTCAGCCTTTCCTTGTCGCATTCGCCGGTGAATTCCAATAATGCGGCTTCAACCATTGAGGTGTACAATAGCCAATGATTCTCATAAGGCGCTATGATTCTTGTATTTTTAAGTTCACGGATAATTCTTGCTTGAATATCCATAGGTAAGTTAAGCCAGATTTGTTTTTTGGCCCTGAGTAATCCTTGAGCAAATAAAGCAACATCAACTAAAGACTGTTTAGGTTCTACAACAAAAATATAATCATTGCTATTTGTATTAACGGCATTTGAAATCGCTTTCAATGTTAATTTAATGTATTTTTCACGAACTTTACCCTCCTCAGAGGTATCTACACCCAATTCCAACCAAGGTGCTATTCCATTAAAAACACGAGCAAATGCTTCAAGATAAGCAAATTTCTCTCCCTCGCCACTTTTTGACTCTACAGGCATGTTCTTTCTAAGTGAGCCTTTAGCCAAATTGCTAATGACAGGAAATGTTATTTTTTGCAATGTTGAAACCCAAAAAATCCTATCTTCCCAAACAGGAGCCTCCTCCTCTATTACGGGAGGCTTTTCTTCTTTTTTTAATCTTTTGAAAAATGAGTTGCTCATGAGTAGTATTTTGTCAGACATAATATATAAAGATTAAAAATGCATTGATGGTATTAACAATTAAAAAAGAGTTTATATATCTTATTAAACAAAAACATTTATCATTAGTGAGAGGTTTGAAAATATGCCGACAATGTCTGAAAAAATATTAGCTAAAGCTTCAGGTAAAGACAAGGTTGAAGCCGGAGATATCATCATAGCAAATATTGATATAGCAATGACCCATGATTTGACCGGACCTCTTTCAGTGCAGTCTTTTGAAAAAATTGGAGCTGAAAAGGTATGGGATGCAAGTAAAATTGTCATTCCCTTTGATCATCAGGTCCCGGCCGATTCCATTGACTCAGCCAACAACCATATCCTGATGAGAGAATTCGTCAAAAAACAGGGTATTGAACATTTCTATGATGTCAATGCAGGAGTCTGCCATCAGATTCTTCCTGAAAAGGGCCATGTCGTTCCGGGAGATGTCATCGTTGGTGCGGATTCCCACACATGTACCCATGGTGCATTGGGAGCCTTTGCAACCGGTATCGGTTCAACCGATATGGCGATGGTTTTTGCCGAGGGCAACCTATGGTTCAAGGTGCCTGAAACAAACAGGTTCAACATTACCGGTGAGCTTAAGGATAATGTCTATGCCAAGGATGTCATTTTGCACATCATAGGCAAGATGGGTGCCGATGGCTCAACATATAAGGCCTGTGAATTTGCCGGAGAGACAATATCCGACATGACCGTTTCAGACCGCATGGTATTATGTAATATGGCAATCGAAATGGGTGGTAAGACCGGTCTGGTGGAGCCCGATGAAAAGACAATAGCATATGTTGAAAAACGTTCAAATAAACCTTATGAAGTATTTAAAACTGATTTGGACTCATCCTCTCTAAATATAATTGATATTGATGTTGGTGATTTGGAACCGCAAATAGCCTGCCCTCACAATGTTGACAATGTAAGGCCAATCAGTGAGGTTGACACAGAAATCGACCAGGTGTTTTTAGGTTCATGCACTAACGGAAGACTTAGTGACCTTAGAGATGCCGCAAAAATCCTTAAGGGTAATAAAGTGGCAAAGGGAACTAGAATGCTGGTTATACCGGCATCAAAAGAAGTATACTCAAAAGCGTTGGATGAAGGACTGCTCAAGATATTCGTCGATGCCGGAGCCCTTGTATCCGCACCTTGCTGCGGCCCATGTCTTGGAGGGCATACCGGAATAATCGGACCTGGCGAGATAAGTCTTTCAACATCAAATAGGAACTTCAAGGGAAGACAAGGATCTCCTGACGGTAAAGTATATTTATCCTCAGCCGCCGTTGCAGCCGCATCAGCAATTGAGGGAAGAATCGTGGCCCCGGAGTGATAATGTGAAAGGAAAAGCATGGAAATTTGGAAATGACATTGACACAGACATCATAGTTCCCGGAAGATATCTGATATATACCGATGAGGAAACCCTATCCAAACATTGCATGGAAGGACTTGACCCTGATTTCAATGAGAAATGCAATGAGGGCGACTTTATAGTTGCCGGAAAAAATTTCGGATGCGGCTCATCAAGGGAACATGCCCCAATCGCTCTTAAGGGTGTTGGAGTTTCAGCAGTGATTGCCGAGTCCTTTGCAAGAATATTCTATCGTAACGCTACAAATGTTGGAGTTCCGCTTCTTGAAGCGCCGGGAATTAGTGAACTTGTCGAAGATGGAGATGAAATTAGCGTAGATATGGAAAACGCTACAATAACAACCAAAAATGGAGAAAGCATTGAATTCAAAAAATTGCCTCCATTCATGTTGGAAATATTAGAACAAGGTGGTTTGATTGAGTACCTCAAAAACAAAAGATAAATATCAAATTGCAGTGGTTCCAGGTGACGGAATCGGTCAGGAAGTAATGAAAGCAACAATTGATGTTTTAGATTCACTTGACATTGACTTTGAATATGTCTATGGTGAAGCAGGAGACGAATGCCTTGAGAAAAACGGTACCGCACTGCCTGACGAGACATTGGATATAATCAGACAATCCGATGCGTGTCTCTTTGGTGCTGCCGGTGAAACCGCAGCGGATGTTATTGTAAAAATACGTCAGGAAATGAAAATGTTCGCTAACCTAAGACCAGTCAAGGCGTATCCTCATACCAATTCATTATCAGATGAAATTGACTTCATGATTGTGCGTGAAAATACTGAAGGAATGTACATTGCTGACGAGGAAAAATACACAGATGAAGGAGCGATAGCAAGACGCATAATCACAAGAGAAGCTGAAAGACGCATAATCGACTATGCATTCAAATACGCTGTTGAAAATAACAAAAGCAAAGTGACAGCGGTTCATAAAGCTAATGTATTAAAGAAAACCGATGGCCTGTTTAAGGAAATTTTCTATGAAGTTGCCGAGGACTATCCTGACATCGCAACCGAGGATTTCTATGTGGATGCAACAGCAATGTATCTCATTACACAGCCTGAAAGTTTTGAAGTAATCGTTACAACCAATCTTTTCGGAGACATCCTCTCTGATGAGGGGGCCGGACTTGTTGGTGGACTTGGATTAATTCCATCAGCAAATATCGGTTTGGACGGCGCACTATTTGAGCCGGTTCATGGTTCAGCACCGGACATTGCCGGAAAGGGCATAGCAAATCCGATAGCAATGATGCTGTCAGCTGTAATGATGCTTAGATACTTAGGTGAAAACGATGCGGCGGACAAGTTTGATGCCGCAATACTTAAATTATTAAATGACGCTAATACTTTGACCGGTGACTTGGGCGGTAATGCCTCAACAATGGATGTTGCCGGTGAAGTTATAAAAAATATAAATGGAGAATAAAAATATGGATTTCAAAAAAATGACAAGAATGCAAATGGCTGCACTTTTCATCATATTCATTATGGTGGTAAGTGGGGTAGCAGGATTTTTACTCATGATATTTAGTAGCGGAGCTTAAACAGAATTAAAGAGGTTTGATAAAAATGACAAAATACGAAATAGCAGCAGTAGTTGCTGAATTTAACTATGATATTACACAAATGATGTTAGAACTCGCTCAAGCTGAAGCAAAAAACAGAGGCTGTGAAATTACAAAAGTAGTTGCAGTTCCTGGCGTATTCGACATGCCGCTTGTAATCAAAAAGTTATTGCAAAAAGGCGAATACGATGCAATAATCACTCTTGGAGCAGTAATCGAAGGCGCAACTGACCACGACCAAATTGTGGCACAACACGCTTCCCGTAAAATTGCTGACTTGGCACTTGAATACGACACTCCAGTAGCTCTCGGTATCACCGGACCTGGAATGACCAGAATGGATGCTCACAGACGTGTCAAAAACGCAAAAAGTGCTGTTGAAGCTGCCATTAAAATGTGCGACAGATTAAAAGAAATCTAGTGATTAAATGGAAATTCTAAAACCAAACGAACTAAAAGAAAAATTTTCCGACCCATGGATTGCACCATATGAAAAGGTTCTGACAATGGTTGACGGCGACAAGGTGGAAATCGTCGAATACCATCCATGCATTTCAGGATCCCATTGGCTATTACATCAATACAGAAACAATTCAGAACTAATCGATTCCGCTTACCGTGACGGAAACAAGCATGTCTACAAATGTCACGTCGGCAGCACCCCATTGGATTTGAAGGCAAGTTTCAATGCTGCCGGAATTGATGAAATCGTTATTGACGGCGATGAGGTAAAGGTCACACATGCGGGTCTTGCAGGTGCCGGCGTTGGAGCCGGAATGTGTAGAGGAATGGGCGAAGGCGTTAAATACATCGAACTTATACAAGTAGGAGGAGGCTCAAAAGCAGGTAAGGCTACAGTTGTGACTCCAAAACTTGAAAAAGTGGTAATAGGTGTTGACGATACCGACACAAAGGATGCGGGAGCCACATGGACAATGGCTCACAATTTAGGCGTTGAGCTTGCCGGTATGGGTTTCGAATACCTGGACCACATTATCGTTCAGCTTTATCCGCATAACCCTCACAAGACTCAAAACTGCGTTTCAATCGCCCTGACATTTGCAGTTGAAAGCGATAAAAAACAGGAGTTAATCGATAACGTCACCAAAATCCTTAAAAGGGATACATTATCTGACAAGACAGCGATTGCAATCTTGGAAGGTTTGGATATTCCTGAAAAGTTAAGAGAATATTCCATTGCCACCAAATCAGGAATGATGGATGTTGAAACCGCTGAGAAAACAGCTGAAGAATTGAACATACCATTGATTGCGGTCACCGGAGAACAGGGTAAGGTCGGTGCTCTTGCAGCGCTTGGACTTTATGATGATGTTGAGGAAGCCGTGAAGGCTTATGATAAAAAATAACCTTGAATAAGGTTATTACTTTTTTTCTTTTTAATTAACTTTCAAAATAAAAACTCAAGAAGTTTCCACTAGTTAAAGGCTGTTTAATTGATGTGGAATTTGTATCCTCAAATTTTATTATGATTGTATTATTCTCATAGTTTATTGACTTGTCGTTTGGGAAGGTCACTGAAGTGTAATATTCCCCGTCGAGGGCAATATCGTATGTTGCGTTTTCCTTGAAAATTCCATTTGAATAAATCATTGACTCGTTGTTAACCAACACTTCAAAGCCTGAGGAGTTCCTGTACCTGTCGGATACGATGAACTTTTCATAGACTGTTGTATTGTTGATTTGATGCTTGTGGGTAATGCCTGATCCTGAAAATATCTCGTTCAAGCGACTGTTCTGAATGACATCGCCATTCTCAACATTCAATGCCTTCTTGACGTGGATTGGAATCCTTAATATATCAGTTTCACCAGGCCTTGTCTCATTTATTGTGTAGGTGTCGCCGTCAATCTTTATCGTGTCGTTGAGGCCCAGACCCAGTGTCATCATCGCATCAGACGGCATGCGTATAATGTCCGATTCGTTTTCAATAGCCGTATCGATTGTATATGGTCCCCTGACGGAAATTGAATTGTCAGACGGAGTATTGTCAGCATATATAATCAGGTTCCTTGAGTTCGGCTCGATTGACAGGACCCCGTGCTCGAAATGGGCCGCTCCGATAAATGTTGAAATCATCAGCAAAAGAACGAGTATGGAAATGATCATCGGAAAATGAATCTTGACAAAGGACTTGATGAGGTTTCCCCTTGGGGTTTTCCTAAACATGTCAATGGACTTTACAATAACCTTTACAATGTAGTAGATAGCTATTATAAGTCCTATCACTGAAATGATTACTCCAACGGTCAACGGCACGAATTTCACAAAGAATATTGTGAACAGTCCTAAGATGACAAGTGACAATCCGACAATTGACATTCTGATATAGTATCCGATGTCGTCAATCATCACGACCCTGCCGTACTTGTTCGCACGGCCTATGATTGTCCTTACGACCTCATTTGCCATCAGGTTCAGGTCTGACAATGGAGACATGTCATGCTCAATGGCACCGATGTCGACTTCTGTTATTGAAATTCCCAACACGTCGGCGTCGATGACTATTCCTACATCCACACCGTAATCCTTTTCAAAATTAATCTTTTTCAACACTTCCTTACGTGCCGCAAACTGACCGCTTAAAGGCTGTTCGAATGAAATTTCAGGGAAGAAAAAGTTAAGAAGCGGCTTTGCGGTAAGCTCTGTTACGCGTCCACTGGCACGTGAAAATTTGGTCTTTGTAATATCGGTTTTTCCATCCAAGATAGGCTTGATCATCGCTTCCACTTTAGCGGAAGTTAAATTGAATATATCTGCATCAATGAATGCAATAATATCACATTCGGCTTCCTTATAACCGGTATATAACGCTTCACCCTTACCTTTGTTTGTTTCGTGGTTGATTACTATGGCGCCGGCTTCGGTGGCCTCCTTTTCGGTGTTGTCGGATGATCCGTCATTTACGACGATGATTTCATCTACAAACGATACCTTCTTGACCACTTCGATGACCTTGGCTACAGTCTCCTCCTCATTGTAGGCGGGAATAATCACTGAAACCTTTTGGTATTTCTTGGGCTTTTCGGTTTTTATACCAGCCAGTAAAAATACGACAATCACTAAAAACCAATACACTTTAAATTCACCATTAAAATAATTATTACATTAATAGTTTTATCATTTGAATAGTTATAAATGTTTTTATAAACATAAACAAAAAATTATTATTCGATAACCGATTAAACTAACCATATTGACTTTTTGAAAGAAAAATTATTTTTAGGTAGTATTTTTAATGATAGAAAAAACCCTCGAGAAAGAACTGAACCTTGCAGGCTGGCAAGTGAGAAAAGTAATTAAGCTGATTGACGATGGCAACACAATACCATTCATTGCAAGATACAGAAAGGACGTTACAGGTTCATTGAATGACGAGACATTAAGAAAATTCGATGAGAGATTGAAATACCTCAGAAACCTGGAGGACAAGAAGGAAAAAATCATCAAGAGAATTGATGAGCTTGGAAAACTTGATGATGATTTAAAGAATAGGATTCTAAAGGCAGAAACTCTGGTCGAGCTTGAAGACCTGTACAGGCCATACAAGAGCAAAAAGCAGACCCGTGCAACAAAGGCACGTGAAAAGGGCCTTGAGCCGCTGGCACAAATCATCTTGGCGCAAGATGTTAAGCAAAGCGTTAAAAAAATAGCTGAAAAATACATAACAGATGAGGTTAAAACTGTTGAAGATGCAATTCAGGGAGCACAGGACATCATTGCAGAGATTATTTCAGACAATTCCGATTTCAGAAAGAAGATTAGGCAGAACACTTTCTTTACCGGCCAGATAGAAACAAAGGCAAAGGATAAGGAAAAATCCACAGAATATGACATTTACTATAACTACTCAGAAAACGTTAAAAAAATACCTCCCCACAGGATTTTGGCAATAAACCGTGCTGAAAACGAGGGAATCATCAGAGCTAAAATCGTGTGTGAAAGCGATGAGATTATCAAGTACCTAAACAGGCACATGCTTAAAAACATCTCAAGCATTCCTGAAAAAATCGAATACAATAGGCATACAACCCCAATCATCAAGGAATCCGTTCAGGATGCATACAAAAGATTGATTTCGCCGGCAATTGAGCGTGAAATCAGAAATTATCTAACCGAAAAGGCTGAAGAAAAGTCAATTGAAGTCTTTGCCAAAAACCTTAACCAGTTACTGATGGAAAGTCCTTTGGTTGGCAAAACCATTCTCGGTTGGGACCCCGCTTTCAGGACCGGATGCAAGCTTGCAATAATTGATGAGACCGGAAAAGTGCTGGATACAGCATTGATTTATCCGACAGCACCTCAAAACAAAGTGAAAGAGTCAATTAAAACTGTTCGTGATCTAATTGAAAAATATAACATTAATGTCATTGCCATCGGTAACGGTACCGCCTCAAGGGAATCCGAAGAGATTGTGGCCCAAATCATTAAGGGAACAGGTGTTGAGTACATCATCGTTAATGAGGCCGGCGCGTCAGTATATTCCGCATCAAAACTTGCGGATGAGGAATTCCCTGACTTTTCAGAAGGGGAACGCAGTGCGGTTTCAATTGCAAGAAGATTGCAGGATCCATTGGCTGAACTCGTTAAGATTGACCCAAAATCCATAGGAGTCGGCCAATACCAGCATGACATGAACCAGAAGCAGCTGACCGAGTCATTGACCGGTGTTGTCGAAAAGGTGGTGAACGAGGTGGGGGTTGACTTGAACACCGCTTCCGTAAGTCTTTTGAATTACGTTTCAGGAATCGGAAACACAACCGCAAAAAACATCATAAGCTACCGTGAGAAAAATGGAAGTTTCAAATCACGTAAGGAACTGTTGAACGTTGAAAAATTAGGTAAAAAGACATATGAGCAATGTGCAGGATTCATTAAGGTTGACAACCCAGAATATCCTCTGGACAACACTACAATTCACCCCGAATCATATGACACCACATTCAAACTATTGAAGAAGCTGAACTATTCCGTGAATGACATCGGTTCCAACTCATTGAAATTGGACAACATCAATCTTGAAGAGATTTCAGAAGAGCTGGACATAGGCATTGAAACACTGAAGGACATCGTGAAGGAACTTAAAAAGCCTGGCCGTGATCCCCGTGACGACATGCCAAAACCGATTTTAAGAAAGAACGTGTTGTCAATTGAGGATTTGGAGATTGGAATGATAATGCAGGGCACCGTGAGAAACATTGTTGACTTTGGTGCATTTGTCGATATAGGCGTTCATCAGGACGGTCTGGTCCACATCTCACAATTGGTGGCGGACAAGTTCGTGAAACACCCTCTTGACATCGTCAGTGTCGGCGATATTGTGGACGTTAAGGTTCTTAATGTCGATACAAACCGTAACAGGATTAATTTATCTATGATAATCTAAATCTCTAACTTAATCTCATCGAATGTCAGATAAGGTATTTTACTATTTTTAATACCTTCTTCAAATTTTATATATCCCTCTTCTTCCAATCTTTTTACTTTAGGTTGAATATTGCTTACATCTTTATTAATTTTTTTAGCTAAATCCCTAATGCTTCTTGGTTTCTCATGTTTGATGGTGTTTAGAATAATTAAATCCAAATCAGACAAAGATAATTTGTTTGTTACTAAACTTTCCGTTATTTCTATCATTTCATTCGGATTTTCCCTATAATATTTCCAATTTTCCAGGTCGACATACATCTTCATGTTATTTGTTCTTTTGAAAAGTTTTTCCAGTTCATTAAGTGATTTATAGGTTTCCTCCATTTCTCTAATGAACTCATGCCCTGTTTGTTTTTTAACCAAAGTTATAATCATTTTAACATCTCCACTAATTCTTCAACATCAAACACCTTCGAAACATTCAAATAATCTTTTATGATTTCAAAAATCTTATCGGAATCCTGCTGACCTAATTCTATTTTGAGGGAATGGTTATTTGGGTCCGGGTGAATATGGGCATTACCCACATGATAGTTATCAATTAAAATATTGTCCGGCATGATAATGATTGACCATCCGTTAGGCGTTTTGACATTATATAATATTCTATCCCAATTAGAGTTTTACTTTGAGTTTTTCTCGACATGCTAAATTATATTTATTATTATATTTATATATTTGTTGGTTTATTACCAACACAATTATATAATAAAAAATAAATTATACAACACTAAATAAATTTTACAATATAAAATCAATTTTAATAAATTTATTAACAACTTCAAATATATTCTATATCTATATAATTAAAGAAGGGATTTTTAATGACACCAAAGATAATGATTATTCTTGGAAGTGGATCAGATATTGCTATTGCGGAAAAAGCTATGGACATATTGGATAAGTTAGAAATACCATACAGTCTAAAAATCGCATCTGCGCATAGGACTCCAAACCTTGTTCGTGAAATAGTCAAGCAGGGTACCGATGCAGGAATTGAAGTGTTTATAGGTATTGCAGGCCTTGCGGCACACTTGCCGGGCACCATTGCAGCCTACACTCCCAGACCTGTTATAGGAGTTCCTGTGGACGTTAAGTCCGCCGGTATGGATGCATTGGATTCAATCATCCAGATGCCTTATCCTTCCCCAATCGCCACAGTTGGAATCGACAGGGGAGACAACGCCGCAATACTGGCCGCTCAGTTTATTGGAATTCACAATGATGAAATCCACCAAAGAGTCATCAACCTAAGAAAGGAATATGCCAGAAAGGTAATTGACAGCAACGAAAGCATCGTGCAGGCAATAGACAGGCCGTTCATCAACAATGACTTTTTAAGAATCAGGGACCTTGAAATCAACAAGGCAGAGTTTGACGAGGAAAACAGCGGCTGCAAAAACAAGGATGCGGAAGTGGCAATCATCGTTGGAAGGCAGACCGATGTTGTAGTTGCCAAAAAGATTACCGTCATTCTTGACAGGCTCAAGATTACACATGACATCAAGGTTGTTTGTCCAATCAGGTCAAACAGGAAATTCATCAATTATGTCAAATCAATGAAAAACGCCAAAATATTCATTGGGGTCAGCTCCAACTCTTCACAGGTGACCGGAGGAATTGTCGGTCTTACCGCAAGACCTGTCATTGGAGTTCCATGCACTAATGAAAACGGCGACGATTACAGACTTACAACCGTCAGCATGCCGCCGGGAGTTCCTGTTGCAACAGTGGGAATAAACAACGGCAAAAACGCTGCGGTCCTGTCCGGTGAAATCCTTTCAATCGACAATCCGGAAATAGTACAGCTTCTTGATAAACTAAAAGATAAAAAGATTAACCTATAAGTGATAACATGAACCTTAAAGATGAAAACATTATAGAAATCACAGATGAGCTTCCAACCGAATATGAAATCTCTAAAGTCTTAAGAGAATATCCTAAGGACACCGTCATTGTTAAAAACGTGAAAGGATATGACATGCCGGTTGTTACCGGAATCTGCAATACCCGTGACAAGATTGCAAAATCAATCAACTGTGAAGTCTCTGAAATTACCGAGAAAATCATTGACGCAATGGAAAATCCCCAAAAAGTTACCAAATTCACTGACTTTTCAGAGTATGACAATTTAGAAATTGATTTGGGAAAAATCCCTATTCTAACCCATTACAAACGTGACGGCGGAGCATACATTACCGCAGGTGTCGTTTTCGCACGTGACCCAGTCACAGGCATTCAAAACGCTTCAATCCACCGTATGATGGTGCTTGACGATAAAAGACTGGTCATCAGAATCGTGCCAAGAAACCTCTACACATACTTCCAAAACGCTCAAAAGGCCGGTGAGGACTTGCAAATTGCCATAGCAATAGGAATGGACCCGGCAATATTGCTTGCAAGCACAACCTCAATACCGATCGACTACAATGAGATGGAAGTTGCAAACGCATTCAAGGACGGTGAATTAGAACTTATTAAATGTGGAGACCTCGAAATTCCACAGGCCGACATTATTCTTGAAGGTAAGATTTCAGTCACCGAAACTGTCGCTGAAGGTCCGTTCGTTGACTTGACAGACACCTACGACATCATCCGTGACCAGCCAATCATAAACCTTGAAAAGATGCACATCAAAAAGGACAACCCATGCTATCATGCAATCGTTCCTGCAGGATTCGAACACAAGCTATTGCAAGGTCTTCCACAGGAGCCAAGAATATTCAAGGCCGTTAAGAATGCTGTGCCAACAGTTGAAAACGTTGTCCTGACCGAAGGTGGCTGCTGCTGGCTGCACGCTGTTGTGTCAATCAACAAGCAAACCGAAGGTGACGGTAAAAACGCGATAATGGCTGCATTGTCTGCACACCCTTCACTAAAACACTGTGTTGCGGTTGACACTGACGTGAACATCTTCGACGCTGAGGATGTCGAATACGCAATATCAACACGTGTTAAAGGTGACCGTGACATCATGATTGTTCCTAATGTCCGTGGTTCCTCATTGGATCCTGTTGCCGAAAGCGACGGAACAACCACAAAGGTTGGTGTTGATGCAACCAAGTCACTTAAAACATTGGAAAAATTCGAAAGAGTTAGTTTCGGTGAATGAACTAACTTTTTTAATATCTTTTTTTAATTTTCCATACAAGTATGCTTGAAATATCGTTTTTTTTTTTGAATGAGAGGATGTGACACGAAGTCACTATTTTTTTAATTTTATTTTGCTTATTTTTCCTTTAATTTTATATACTATGAAGTACAATCTTTTATTATAGATATTAATCTTTATGGTTGTTTTATTTATGGTTTTGAAAGATGATAATATTAATCAGACTATGTTGGTCCCTATGGACTTGCGAAACTTGATTCCTAAAGATCATCCGTGCT
>NZ_MZGS01000032.1 GCF_003111625.1 Methanobrevibacter thaueri
TAAAACGAATATACAACGAAACAATACAAAACGAACTCATACACCAAAACAACAAACAAAATACCTGAAAATAATAAAAATTAATGCAAAAAAATTTTTAAAAAATAATTAATTTTGAGTCGCCCTCTTTTTTAAAAATCAACGCCACACCAAAATGATGTAATCCAAAACAAGTGAATACTCTCTATTTGAAATAATAAAAATAAAAAAAAGATAGCTAATGATTAGCTATAATACTCCTTTTGTAGAAGGAATCTGATCATGTTCAATTTTAACCGCTTCTTTTAAAGCTTTGGCGAATGCCTTGAACACTGCTTCCGCCTTGTGGTGATCGTTTGCACCTTCGACTGTGCCGTAAATGTTCAGCTTGGCGCTTGAGGCAAATGATTCGAAAAAGTGAATGACGACATCAGAGGTCATGTCTCCAATCTTTTCATTTTTGAAGTTCAGTGCCATGTTGCAGTAGCTTCTTCCGCTAATGTCAATTGCCACTGTGGATATTGATTCATCCATAGGAACCATTGCATGGGCCATTCTTTTTATTCCCTTCTTATCTCCAATGGCTTCAAGGAAAGCCTCACCAAGCAAAATTCCGACATCCTCAATTGTGTGGTGGTCATCGATTTCGACATCCCCTTTTGCCTTTATGTCCAAATCTATCATGGAATGTTTGGAAAATGATTCCAACATGTGATTAAAGAAGTTGATACCTGTATCAATGTTGTATTTACCTTCCCCATCCAAATTCATTTTTATTGCTATATCGGTTTCTGATGTTTTTCTTGAAACATTTGAAATTCTAGTCATAGTTTAACCTATCGAATAATTAATTTTACCTTAAAGGATTTAAACTTCTTCGCCCGGACGTATAATTTTAATGCAGTCTGTAGGGCATTCCATTGCACATAGTGTACAGACATGACAATATCTTAAATCCAATATACGTGCAACGCTGCCAACTTTCCAAATTTTAGCTGATTTGGGGCAAATCTCAGCACATTTTCCACAACCAATGCATTTCTCCTCATCAACTAAAATCTGTAACGGCATAATATCACCTTATAATTTTAAAGTTGCGACAGACATCGCCTTGAATCCTACATAGACCTCTTTTCCTATGTTGAGGTTCAGCTCTTTTTCAGCGGAAACGGTAATATCGGAACATAAGGTTACGCCACCAACATTGACCTTGACACGAATGATTTCGCCCTCAAGCCTCATTTCGACGATTTGTCCCTTGAGAATGTTACGGATGCTTGAAGTCTGAGGCTCCAGCATCAGGAAGATGTTGTCATAACTGATTAAAGCCAATACATGATCTCCAATCTCATAATTCCTATTCAATGGAGCGTTGATTTGGAAACTTTCCATCTTGATGGTCATTACGCCTTTAACATCGTCAATATCAATTATTTCAGCCTCGATTTCATTGACATCCTTGTGAAGCTCCATGATAGCATTGATCTTTTTACATTCTTTAAGGATAGAGTAGCCCTCTTCTGTGAGAGTGGTTCCTCCACCTCCGCCTTTTCCACCTTTTGTTGTACTTACAATCTTAACATCAAGTGTTGATTCCATCTTTTCAATGTAGTTTAATGCGGTCCTATATGAAACCTTAATTTCCTTAGCGGCACTTGTTAAGGAACCGGTCTCCAAAATGGACTCAAGCAATCTGTATTTCTTGGTATCAAGTAAAAAGGAATTGCCGTCCACATTGATTTTGTATTCAACACCTGCACTAACATCAGCCATATTATAAATCCCCCGAAATATAATAGAATTATTTATATATTTTATATTTTAAATAGTTTAGTTTCTAAATGTTAGTCTTTCGACAAAATTTAAAAATTTATCGATAACTTTCGCTAATGGCCCCAACCTAGATGAAAAGCGTCTTAAACTATCGATTTCCTCTTTTTGGAAGAACTTGACCAATATCAAAGCAAAGAAATAAACGATGACACAAGCAAAAATGCCTGGGAATAACCATAATGTGGTTTTAGGAATGAAAAATGCGAATGCCCCCATAATCAATGCCGCAACGACTATCTTGACAATAGAAACTGTAGGAGCTTTGGTATTTGTTAATTCAAATACAAAGTAGACACATGGAATCATCATCAGAAGGCATGCGAGACTGGTAGCCAATGCCCCACCTGCAATTCCCAGGAACGGAACCATATACCAATTAAGCATTCCTGTGACAACGGCTCCGCCAACAAGAATGTACATAGGTATTCTAGGATTTCCGATACCCTGAATGATACTTGTGGAAATCGCAAAAATTGAATAGAATGTCATGCCTATTGAAAGGATTGCCAATGCGCTGGCACCTGCAACATAGGCGGGATTTTTAAAGTAAAGGATTCTCAATGTAGGGGATGCGAACAGTGCAAGTCCGACACACATCGGAACAACAAACAATAATGAGAGCTTATAAGCTTCGGAAACGTATTTCTGTAAAGTCTGATTATCCTTTAGCTTGAACGCTTCAGAAGATGCAGGCAGAATTGTTGTTGCAATAGAAACAGAAATGATTAAAGGCAAACGTGCAATCGGATCGGCCGCCGCAAAAAATCCAATCTCATCAAAGGTTAAAAACCTGCCCATAACGATAGTACAGATATTGTAAATGAGCATCTCGGCAATAGCCGTAATGATAACGGGTATTGAAAATTTCACCAGGGTTCCAGCAAGGGACAGCTTATCCCTTCTTGTGAAAACAAAGTCTTTACTTGGCTTTGGAATATATTTGGGCATATACACCTTAAAGATATATGCTGCAGCCACAACAGATAGTGAGTAACCTAAAACAGTACCCCACAATGCTCCAACGGTGGACAATCCTATCAGAACAAATGCTGTAGCGAACAGAATCATACCAATCTGCTCAACGGCACGGGTATAGACGATATACTCCATCTTATAGACACCCTGGAATGCTCCTCTCAAAGCGCCGACAATAACACTGAAAGGTGTAATCAAACCGACAATCTGAAGCGGTATCAGCGCTGCAGGCTTTCCAAGGTAATGATCTGCGAGATAAGGCGCCACAACAAATATCATCAGCACGCCAAAGAAAAGTCCCAGGAATATCATTATCTCCAAGGCCGTGTAGATTGTCTGGCGAGCCATGTCGTGTTCTTCAACGGCCTCATACTCGGCAACGTACTTGGCTATTGCTGGAGGCAATCCTCCGGCCGATAAGGTCTGGAAAATTCCTTGAAACGGCAGTGTAATTCCCAAAACACCATAGGCAGTAGGTCCTAGGAGTATCGCCATCAAGAAACGATAGACATAACCTCCTATACGGAAGATTATGTTTCCTATGAGAATTATCAAACTACCCCGTACTAACTTATTAGCCATATTTTAACCTTAAAAAAAGTTTTTTAATCTATTTTAACTTGATTATAATATTTAAATGTATTTATTTAGGAAATTTTCAAATTCGTGCAATGTCCTATCCAATGACTCCATTCCGTAAGCATCCTGCTTTATTTCGTCAATTGAGTCCTGAGACCAGAATGAAGCGCCCAAATTAGACCCGAAAGGTCCGCCACTGACAGGGATAATACCATGTATCATGAAGTAAGTTATATTTGACAGATGGGCAAAATCCTGACCTCCTGTACGGTCTCCCCCAACGGCAATGCTCATTCCAATCTTTCCCCTTAAAATGTTATAGTCAATTGCCTCCAGGGCACGGGTCCTGTCCATTATGATGGATAGATTGGCGGAAATGGACCCTGACTGGACAGGAGTCGCCAAGATGATTCCATCCGCATTTAGAAGGTTTTCATAAACCTCCCCCATGTCATCCTGAATGATGCATTTTTTGTTTTCCAGGCAGTAATCACAGTGAAGGCATGGCTTTAAATCCTTATTGTTACAGGTAAACATCACCGTTTCACAATCAAGCTTTTGTAACGCTTTTTCTAAAATATATTCAGTTGTACTGTTTCTTGGACTTGCACAAATTCCAAAGACTTTCATGAAGATAATTTTATTAGAATTAATTAAAATATATTTGGGAATTTTCACTTGGACACAATCTTGGAGGAGATTACAAGGAAAATATCCTCAAAACACAAATTTTAGATTTAAAAATAAAAATATGAGCACATAGTTTTAAAAGATGTATCCTACAATAAACCATTTTAAAAAAAATTAAAATATTAAGGTTTGTATTTAGAAAAAAAATATTTATGACTGAAGAATATTATTCTTCAACCATAATCAGTTTTCCCGTTGAAGGGTCTTTATATACTGTTCCCATTTCCATATAACCTTGACCTGAACTGTTTGAAGTGTCCGGTGTTTCATTGAGTTGATGGCCTTCTGTAACTTCAGTAGTCTGTTGCGCCTCCTGAATGGGTTGATTCTGATTTTCCTGGAAAACAACGCTCTGCATATTCCAGCTGATTACTACAAAAATCAATAAACCAACTGCAATTACAAGCATTGCATCAACAAGGTTAGATGTCCCTGCCATAGGGTCTTCTTCACTTTCAGTGAAACGTTTTTTACTTTTTTGCCTTACCATTAAATCACCCTTGATTTAATTTGTCTAAAACACAATCAACCAAAACATCCAAGTTGGATAAGTATTCCTCATACCATCTGCGTCTAATTTTAGCAACAACATATGCTACAGCACCGGATCCGATACCTACTACCGTTGTATCAAAAGCTACAATAATTGAATTTGCCAAGGTATTGATGTCTCCCGCTCCTAATGCTGCAAGACCGGGTCCCATTGGAATCAATGTACCCATTAAACCCAATGTAGGTCCAATACGTGTAATAACATCTGTTCTCCCAAGGGATTTGGTAAAACCATTTTCTTCTGATTCTATTAATTTACGTGCAAGTGCTTCTCTTGATTCTTTTGTAAGAGATTGTGCTCTTATTACTTTCATTAAGATTAATTTTTGTGATTTTGGAATTTTTGCACCTTCAACAATTTTTTTCACATCCTCAATTGATGGAGCATTATTTATATTGAAAACCAACTTTTCAATTAAATCCGTTGATACTTTCATCCGTGAAGTATACTCCGATACTAGACCTCCAAGCATCAATATTGCAAATAGTGCAAATAATAATAAAAAGATAACTACAGGAATTTGTAAACCCTGTGAGATTGCATTTAATGCTGATGTTAAAAATTCACTTCCGGGAACTGTTGTAACCATGTAATTCACCTACGATAAATGACTCCTATTTCTTGATATAAACATTCCAACCACAATAACTACAACCAATAATATTACAAATATCGCTAAATTATCAGTTGATGCTATTGTAATCGGATTCATTGTATTTATTAAAATATCGGTAATATATGGCAGGAATAGTGCTGATATTAAATAATAAAGTCCTAAAAAAAACATAAAATTGCCTAATATGATCGGATATGGCTTGTCCAAAAATACTTTAACAAATGATTTTGACATGAAATATGTTATTATTATTGTTGCCACAAGTGCAAGTGCAACATATATACTCAAGTTTACCGCACCTAAACCAATTGTTGGTGCAACCAATAGTACACTAACTAAAATTGATCCAAAACAACATGGACATGGTGCAATAACTGCCATTGCAGTTGCTGCTGCAGTATTCCTTTCATAAACTTTGTATTCTCTTATTGTAAATATTCCCGCTGCAATCATGATGGCTGCCATAATCAGGAAAAATTCAAAGTTATAGGCATAAATCCAGTTTGTAATTTCCTGTGTAAAAAATGAGGCAATCCAACAGAGTATAAGAACTCCACCACCATAACCAATTGATACACCAAGTAAATACTTTTTGGAAAAATTGGCAAGCCCTGTTGCAAGGCCGAGCTTTATTCCGAATATTAAAACTGCCGCCAATATTCCTAATTGCCATAATGTTGAAATAACGTCCATAATTTTCACCTATTAATAATTTTAAACTTAAATAAAACATTTCCTTGAAAATATTTTATTTAAGCTTAAAAAAATAATAAAAAAGGTTTATATAAAACCTTTATTCATTAAAATTGTAATTATAGTCAAAGTCTACGACTTCCTCTTTTTCTTCATCTTTATTTCTAATGTAACCTAATCCTATGATAATTACCAGTCCAATGACTGCAAGCACTGCAAGGATTGATAATCCGGTGTCGGATGATGATTTTGTAACAACCGGATTGATTTCAGCTGCTTTTTTACCATCCTGTGATGATGCGCTTTCTCCTGCATCTCCAGTGCCCTGAGACATGCCTGTACTAGGCTGACTTCCATCCACTCCCACTCCATTGCCGGAAGATGTACTTCCAGTTGCGGACTGTTTGGTGCTTGATGTGGAAGATGAGTTTGTCTCAACGGTGGATGTTGCATCTGATCCTTTTTGAGGATTTGGAGTTGAAGCGTCAGCATCATTTTGTGAAGGGTCAACTGAAGCATTAGTTTGAAATACCGGGTTTTGGGTTGCTTCATAGAGTTTTGGCAGTAATTTTGCAAGAATATCTGCATTAACATATGTTATTGCCCATTGCATCATTGCCACATTACCGCAACTGCAGTCACAGCATGCAACACCGTTTTGCACGGTTGCCTGTGCCCAGGTATTTGCAATATCCCTTATTGTTGCATCATCCGCATTCCAATAGCCTTCCTTAATTGCTGTAAGCATTGTTCCTGACATGGATATTAATGAGTATGCATTGTTACCGGATTTTAACCATTCGTTAACGCCTATTCCATATTTGTCTCCATAGTATGTATCATATACTTTTTTCCACAATCCATCAGATACCGCTGAAGGACGGGTAACCTGCCAACCGAACAAGTTGGTGACAAATTTGTTTGAAATATATCTGGCACCGCTGTAACCTTCATTCATCATACCTTTAATCCATTCAGGATTATCATACCTTGCTGTAATTTCTGCATTCATTACTTCTTCAAGAGATTTCACATATGGATGAGCCTTATCTGCATACATTAAAATATTCATTTTTGGAGTTTTTCCTGAAATCTGTTCAACAGTCATTGAAAGACCTCCCCAGTAATCGAAGAAGTCATCATTGTCTAAAACTCCATACTGATTGGTGTTACGACTTGCAACAATTGTATCCGCATTTGATAATGCTCTAAAGAACACTATAGGATTTGTATCACCCCAATAGTTTTTGGAGTACATGTTTCCCATTCTTCCAAGATAGAAATCAGCAAGTTCAGAAGTATCATTCCAAGTCCAGGACATCTGAACGAGTTTTGATATCCCTGCACCGTAATCTCCATTTGGAGGTGCAAATATTCTTGTAATCGCACATTCACCTGCATAAGTGGCATTATAGCCAATGCTTAAATAGTATAAGCAGTCCTCAATCCAATGTTTAGCAACATAATTATCTTCTAAAGATTCAGAACCTATTCCCTGATAGTTAATTCCTTCCATTACAAATTCAAGAGCTTCCAATAGTTTAGCTCCCTCTTTTGTTTTAATAAGAGTCCTATTATTCTTAATAGTATTATATGAACAGGCCAATGCCATTCTAAATGCATTATCCATGAGAACTGCTTGAGATGAGTATAAGTCCCTGAATAAACCACTTGTAATGACTGAAACATCAATTCTTTTTTTAGCCCATCCTTCAGGCCTTACTAAATCATCAAGAGGAACAACCCCTGGATATGCTTCTGTTTTCATACCGGTGACATATCCTTCATCATCTACACCTGCAGATGCTGAAGCGTGCCATTTTACCTGCATACCAAGCAAGTATAATACGGTGGATACCAATGCACCATCGTCTCTTGCAGTTTCTACACACCAAATACCCATGATGATTTTTTCTGTTTCATCATCAAGGTCTGCCAGTGTCAAGAGTGCAAGAGTTTTTGCATATTCATAGGCATCAGTGGTCGGAAGTTCTGCAGACTGATCCTGAAACATATTATAGCCTGTCGGCAATATTCCCGGTGTTGCAATCAAATCTCCACCATAGCCAATAGGTATGTATTTACCTTCCAATCCCTTAAGCATTGAGTTTAATTCATTGGCAATACTTTCATTAATCAAATTGATGTATTTTTTAGCCTGATTTAGGCATTCCAATAAATTATTATCATCAATATTTAAAGTGCTGTAAACCGTATTTGCATCCCAATATATTAAAGCCTTACAAATGTCATATGATTTATTTAGGATGAATTCTCTTTCAAATGCAGTTAAATCCTCATAATTCTTTGAATAGTAGTGGTTTGACAATACTTTATAAAGATTTGTAGTTCCCTTATTTCCGGGCAGGTCAAAATCATGGGATATCATTGCGGATACCGTATTTGCAACATCATTATCGTTCCACATCTCACCGATTGCATGAAGACCTAATGGATATAAAGTATTTTGCATTTCCTTAAGGAATGTGTTTGTATAACTGACCAAATCAGCATCACTAAGCGCCTTGGTCTCATTTTCTGATAGGCCAAAACTACCGTAATACAAATTGTCAATTACAATTGCTCTCAATTCATCTGCCAATACTTTTTTGACAGTTTCATTAAAGGTATTCTCATATTCTTCAATGATTTTTGCAGAAACTGTCAAATTACCATATAATTGAGTGTATGCCATTGGAGAGGTTAAATGTGAAATCATCACTGCAAATCCTCTTCTTTTAGCCTGAATTGCTTCGCCTAAACCATCAGTAATGTAGAAATATAGCTGAGGAACATCTCCCACCACAACAGATCCATAATCATTGTAAGATAAAAGAATCTCTTTTCCAGGCAGCCATTCGTGTGTTCCATGTCTTCCTACAAATATCATTGCATTTGAATATCGGCTTTGCATATAATAGTAAGCGGCAAGGTACTGATGAGTCGGTGCAACAGCGGTACAGTGATAAAGGTTTTCAATATCTGACTCCCATCCCCTTTGAGGTTCAGGTGCAACAAATATGTTACCGAATGTTAAACCCGGAATTACAAAGTAATCAATTCCATTACGGTTTACCATCATGATATTACCTGGTGCTTCACCCCATCCGTTTAAACCTGATATATTAAGGGATTTGAACTCTGCATAATACTGTTCAAATATTTGATAATCACTGTATGAGCCGGTAGATGCATATTGCTTTAAGCTTGCCACAATATTCTTTAAAACCTCTGTTGCCCTGACAGTGTTGTTTTCAGGAAGCAGTGCCGCTACCTGATTATACCACTCATCAATTGTATCGCCAATTGTTACAGTATATTGAAGCTCAACAGCCCTTTTTGTCAACTCTGCAATATATGCAACAGGACCTTCGGAAACCTGTATTTTTACAATATCATCTAAAGTATTATACCAGTTCACATATTCTTCAACCGGGAATAATGTGATGCCTGGTTGGTCAGCCAATTTTTGAAGCTCGCCCGGAGCCCAATTAGCGACATTAATACCGCATCTAATCATCTCATTTTCAAGTTCAGATACATTTTTAGGCAGTTCACCAACATTATAACCCGCATCTTTTAAAGTGTAAAGCATATTATAGATACTTGTTATTGAGTCCAAGTAACTGGAACCGATGTTCTGTTTTCCCGGAGGATAATTATAGTAAATAATGGATAAAACTTTATCATCATTTAATGTATAACGTAAATCCACCCATGAGGAAATTCTATCGGTCAATAAATTGATATTTTCATGATGAGGGGAATAACCGGTGATTAGGGCACCAGTTCGCTGAGACAATGTCTTAGCAGCCCCACCAATGAAGGTGGCATCAATTATACCTTGTGCTTCAGCAATTGATACATGCCACCATTTATCACTCATAGTGGTTGTCAAACCGGTTGAACTTAACTCCCACTGAGCATTTGACACATAATCAGAATGAACTGCCCTAAATACAGGAACTCCTACCTCTTCAAAGAAATCTGTAGTGTTTGCAAATGTTTCACCACCCACACCATATGCAACCATAGATACAATCGCATCGAGATTTACATCATATTTTGAAGGATCCGCTAAAAATTCCTGATAAGTTGGCGCTGTTGTGAAAGTCTCAACCATTACCATAAGCTGCTCTTTAGTAGCACCCGCTGCAAATACCGGAATTACATTGAATCCTTTAGATTCCAATTGCTCTACAATCTCATAACATGGCTGCAGCGCATTTGAATTTACATACATTGTACTTTCCAAAACACATGCAACACGGGTTTTTGAACTGTCAAAGAATTCTGCCTTATAATCCTCCAATGAATACCATTTGTCCCGGTAAATACCATATAATCTTGTTCCGTCACTAGTTGGTTCTTGATACTCCAAATCAAATCCAAGATTATTTAATATATAAAGGATTTGGCCTTTAAGGTTATCCTTATTGTTAATATCCTTATATAAGACAATGTTATTAAATATAGAGTTGAATCTGCTTCCAAAGTCAGTTCCATAAAATTCAATAATGTCTTCAAATGCAGTTCCCCTTTTTGTGAGTGTAAAGTATGTGACTATTTCCTCATTGGTAAATCCGTCAAATATCTTTACCCCATTAATAACATTTTTCTTCAATAAGTCAATAGAAGTTGATGTTGAACTTAATTTTCCAGAAGGAGGTTCGAGAATTAAAAATATGTCCTTTTGCGCTAAAGCAGGATAATTTCCGATGAGACTTGTCAAAACAGCATCCACATCAGTACTAATCCACTCGCCAATGAATGCATCTGAATTATCAATTAATGCATACAATTCATCTTCAGGCATATCTTTGATTTGTTCCCCACTTCTAATAACCAAATTTACATCCAAACCATTATCAAGTAGCTCTCTAGCAGCAGTATCCAGAATATTTGTTCCGGAATTGTCACTAATAAAGAAAATGGTTTTTTTACCGGACCCTTGAGAAGATAAAATCTCTTTAGAAGAATCACTTACCTCAGTATAACTATCTAAAGCAAGATTATCATTAGAATTATCACTTTCGTCTTCCTCTGAAACATCTAGATTATCATCAACTTGAATTGTTGAATTTTTATTTTCAACAGCTAATTCACTAACATCATTTCCAACACTTATGTCAGATGAATCTTCAATTGAAATGCAATCTGTTTGATTAACTGATTCAGCCGAAATTGCAAGCATTGTAAATGACAATAGAATAATCAAAGCGAATGATAATATAGAAAATTTCTTTATGCCAAATTTCTGCATAATAATTAATCCCCAAATTATGCATGATAATAAATCATAACCATCTATTATCAAAATAGTATATGTTTATAATAATTAATAAATATTTTTGAATGAGTAATACTTTATTTGTAAAAAAACTGAAAAAAGTAATACTTTTAAAAAAAATGAAATAGAGAAATTAATCTCTATTTTTTTACGGTTAATTTTTTGCTTACTGTGTCTTTACTGTATGTGACTTTGTATGTGTATTTTTTGCCTGCTTTAAGTTTTTTAAGAATGTTTTTCTTAATGGTGAATGTTGCCACACCTTTTTTATTGGTTTTAGCTTTTAAAGTTTTTCCATTGATTTTAAGTTTAAGTGTTTTGCCTTTGAGGTACTTTCCGTTGACTTTTTTAAGGGAAACTTTAATTTTGAGCTTTTTAGCAGATTTTTTGACTTTTTTGTTGGAAGCTTTAATAATGCTGTTAACTTTGACATTATTTGTTACTTTAATGCCATCGTAAGATGCGCTGACAGTGTATTTGCCTGGGTTTAAACTAAGTTTAACCTTAGCAACACCATTTTTATCAGTATTTGCAGAAACAACTTTACCATTAACAGTAAATTTAACAGTTTTACCAGCTAATGCTTTACCATCCTGAGTAACTTTAACAGAGTAATATTGATTACTGGTATAAAGCATAGTAACATCCTTTGCTGTTAAAACTACTTTAGGTTTTGATTTTTCTACAACTAAAATTTGCTGTAAAGCTAAAATTCCCCCTCCGGTAGAAATAAAACCGACAGTGTTTGAACCTTTAATCAAACTAGTCACATCACTACTGAAATACTGAAGAGAATGGGCATTATCCCCACTCCAAACGTTACTGTAAACATTATCATTAAAAGTCAAATCAGCTAGATTATCTTTAGCGTTAGCTGCAAAGACATACCATTTGGCAGATTTAAGTTTGTCTATGTTAACATTAATATTATCAGTAATGTTTACAGACCTATCCGCTTTGTTATAACTTGTTTTGGATAATATATCAGCACCGTTTTTAATATAAATATTTTTTAAATTGCCATCACTTTCATTATATAATCCAATTAATGCCGGAGGATAGAGTGCAGCGTAAGTGCCGTTCACTTTAATTAAGTCAAGAGAATTAGATCCGTCCTTAATTAAATCTGAAACATCATAAATTATAACTCCATACCAGGACAAGCCATAAGAACCTAAGTTTGTCTTATCCCTATATTTACCGACAATACGGTTAGAAATATCAACATTATTAAAAGTCATGTTGAAAACCGGAAAACCTGCCGGAGTTTTATCATAATTATATGAAATATACAATAGGCCATTTACAAAAACAGAATTTTTTGGTAAATTTAAAGTAAACTCATAAGATTTATTGGCTGCAAGCTCATCACTTCCGAAATATGCATCAGCACCTAAAACATCGATTAAAACATTGCCTGTTACTGTTGTATTCAAATTGAATTCTAAATCATCAGTTGGATAAGCAAAATCCTTGTTTAAATAACCGTTATACCTGATAGGAACGGTAATATTGCTTTTTGCAAGTAAAACATTCTCATCATAAACTTCAACAGTATAGGTTACATGATTATTTATTGCACCGGCTAAGGTGGACTCATCAATAACTCTAACTGTTGGGTCAATTAAACTGATTTCGTTTAATGAATCCTTTAATTTCATAGTTTGAGTTGAGACGATATTTCCATCTGCCAATAATTTAACAATATAATTACCATCATAATTAGCATTTATTGATGCTGTAATTACATTATTGGTTCCTGCATATGCAGTATTTGAATACTCTGTGGCAATTTTTGAAACGGTAACCTTTGTATCTTCCAATGTTGTTACAAGAAGTTGATGAAATGCAACAACAGTAGTGGTTGTTGCAACAAAACTAATATTATTTGATTCCTTGATAATTGAAGTTACATTTGCTTGATACATATCCATTGTTTCACTGTTACCGTCATAAACATTTTCAAAAGTATGATTGTTAAATACCAAATTGGCATCACGTGAATGAGCACTTCCTGCAAAAACATACCACATTGCTTCAGTGACCTTATCCATTGAAATATCTACTTTACTATCTGCTTTAATTGGTCTGTTTCCGTCATTATAGTCATTATATAATAAATCCATACCATTTCCAAAGTAGACATTTTTATAAGATGCTCCTGGTTTTTCATACAATGTCACAACAGAACTTGAATATAGTGCAGTTGAACATCCTCTATTTACAACAATTGTATTCTGTTTATCAGGTCTAGTTAAATCTGTAATATTATATCCTAGCAAACCATATTTTAATGCACCCCATGTAGAACCCATATTGGCTAAATCAAGGGAAGACCAAAGGAGCCTATCTGAAATATCCACATTATTGAAAGATACATCCAATAGTGGAAAACGATTATTCAAATCATCCGGAGTGTGATCCCAGTTATACAGAATGTATAAATATGATTCTGTTATTTTTCCCCCACTCAATCTGAGATTAAATGATTCGCTTCTTGAACCTGTAGATGCTCCGCTATAAGTATTTGAGTTGAAACTATAGAAAACCACATCACCCTTAACTGATGTAGAGTAAGACCAATCCCATGATTCGGATTTTGGATATGCATAATCCTTACCCAAATATCCGTTATACATAACATCAGCGATGATTGAATTTTGTGTGATTAATGTATCCATCTGATAAATCTGAACTGTATAATTGACTTTTTTATTATCTGCACCCCTTACAGTAGTTTCATCAATTGGCCTAATTGTAGGATCATTTAATTTGAACTTTTGATTGCCTGCAGTTAACTGAACATCTAATGAATCAACTACCTGATTATCCGCTAACAGCTTAATAGTAAAATTATCTTCAACATCAGAGTTGATTGTTACTGTCAATACATTAAATGTTCCCGGAAAACAGATATAGTCAGCAGGATATTCTGTACTTATCTTACTAACAGATACTGCTGAACCCTGAGTTTGCTTTTCACTAGATGAATCTGAACTTAATGTATTTTTACTGGACGGTTCATCTGATGAGGAAATATCATCAGTTATAATATTAGAATTAATTGATGAATTATCATTTTCAGATAAACCAATATAATAATCTTTTGAATTATCTATCTCTTCAGTTACTGCCATATCATCAATATTTTGAAAAGTGTCATTAGTATTCACTGAATCCTGAGCCACAACGCAACTAAGAGAAATCATCATGAAAAATATGAAAATCAATAAAAGAGAATATTTTTTCATTAAAATAACCACCTTCAAACAATTTAAAAAAAAAAAAGATTAAAAATAGAGATATTATTCAATCTCTATTTTTTTACGGTTAATTTTTTACTTACTGTGTCTTTACTGTATGTGACTTTGTAAGTGTATTTTTTGCCTGCTTTAAGTTTTTTAAGAATGTTTTTCTTAATGGTGAATGTTGCTGCACCTTTTTTATTGGTTTTCGCTTTTAAAGTTTTTCCGTTAATTTTAAGTTTGAGGGTTTTGCCTTTGAGGAATTTTCCGTCAACTTTTTTAAGGGAAACTTTAATTTTGAGTTTTTTAGCAGATTTTTTGACTTTTTTGTTGGAAGCTTTTATGATGCTGTTAACTTTGACATTATTTGTTACTTTAATGCCGCCGTAAGATGCGCTGACAGTGTATTTGCCTGGGTTTAAACTAAGTTTAACCTTAGCAACACCATTTTTATCAGTGTTTGCAGTAATAGCTTTACCGTTAACAGTGAATGTAACAGCTTTACCTGTTAATGCTTTACCGTCCTGAGTAACTTTAACAGAGTAATACTGATTACTGGTATAAAGCATAGTAACATCTTTTGCTGTTAAAACAGGTTTAGCCAATACATGAATAATAGAATTCACAGTCATTGCTTTATATTTGTCATCCCCTAAATATGTACATTTAACTATATTGTCCCCAGCAGTTAAACTAGGAATGTTAAATGTAGCGGTACCATTGGTAACTTCAGAGAATAATTTATTTCCATCAACTTCCAATAAAACATAACCTTTAGCATCACTTGGTAAATCCATTGTGAAGCTTGAGGTTTCACCAGTAGTGATTTCTGCAGGTAAATTCAAATTAAACAAAGCAGTTTCAACAACAAATATTTGTTGTAATGCAGTTATTCCACTTCCGGTAGCAACAAAGCTAACAATATTGGAATCTTTTATTAAATCGGATACATCTGCAACATAATATTGAACAAGATTGTAGTCTGTACCGTTCCAAACATTGCTGTAAAGTTTATCATTGAATACTAAGTCTCCTCTTCCGGAAGTACCTCCAGATTCAAATACATACCAATAAGCATTCTGCATTTTTCCAGCATCTAAATCTACTTTATTTGTAACATTCACTAATCTGCCGGCTTTATTATAGCTACTTTTAGTTAATTGATCAGCGCCATTTAATATGTAAATATCGCTTAGAACTGTACTGTTAGTAGTGTTGTACAATCCAATTAATATGGTAGGATAAACTGCAACATTGGTTCCATTAGCTTTGATTAAAACAAGAGTGTTGTTTCCATCTTTAATTAAACCGGACACATCATAAATAAGAACACCATAGTATTTTTTACCATAATCACTAGTACCTAGATTAGTTTTATCCCTGTATTTTCCAAGGATTTTGTCTGAAATATCTGCTCCGTTGAAGGTCATGGTAAATACCGGATAACCTGCAGGGGTGAAATCAGAAGTATATGGAACATATAAAAGACCGTTAACAAATGTTGAATTTCCAGGTAAAGTTAAAGTAAAGTTATCAGTTCTATTATTAATTCCAGTACTAATATATCCACTTTCAGTGATATCGACTAAAACACCGCCGGAAACGGTAGTGTTTAAAGTGTAAGGTTCATCACCGGTAGGATAAGCATAATCTTTACTTAAATAACCATTATATCTGATAGGAACTGTGATATTTTTAGTTGATATTAATTTATCACCATCATAAATCTCAACTGTATAAACAACTTTTTTGTTAGTGACATCAGCAGCATAAACAGTAAATTCATCAACAGGTCTGATTGTAGGATCAGTTAAAACAATAGTTGAAATTCCCTTGGTTAAATCAACAGCACTTTCATTAACTATCTGACCGTCTGCCAATAATTTAACAGTGAAATTATTATTAGAACCAATTGGGATAGTAGAATCAACTGTGGCAGTTATTACATTATTGGTACCAGCATAAGCAGTATTTGTATATTCAGTTGCAATATTTGTAACTTCCACATCCAATTCACCAACTGTTGTAACGATTAATTGAGTTAAAAGAGTAGAACCTTGACCCGGAGCAATTGCTTTAAGGGTTATATTATTTGATTCTTTAATTATTTCAGTTACATCTTTACTAAAATAAGCTGTATTAGTAATAGTACTATCACCAGGGAATAGATTAAAAGTATTATTATTAAATTCAGCATTAGGTATATTACAACAAATTGCAATAGACCCAAATAAATAATATGTAGCATCAATAATATTATCTAATTTAACATTTACTTCATTTTCAACTTTATTGGCATCTATATAACTTTCACCATTACCGAAATAAACATTTTTTTGAGGGGCTCCAGGTTTCTGGATTAAAGTAATAATATATTCATTAAAACTAGCCACACGATTTGGAAGATTCATATATAAGTAATTACCTTCATTAGCTTTTATCCAATCTGTAATATTAAATATAAATAAAGAATGGAAATAATTCCCATCTGGAAAAGTATAAATATCCATTAAGTTATCAGTGATGATATGTCCATTGAATTGAATTACGTTTAATAAAGATTCTATGGTTGCACTTTTATGATTTCTAATAGGTAAAAAAAGATAAGATTCAGTTATTTTTTCATCTTCATTTAAATTTATAGTAATGTTTGTATGATTAACTTCACCTGAGCCTTGATAATCATTATATATGAAAATATCTATATATCCATTAACAGTAGTATTGTAAGACCAATCATAAATACCAGAAGTTAATTCATGTACATCAGCTAAGTTTTCTTCAGAACTGACAGACAATACTTCACTTAAATCAACACTTCCCAATAAATCATTACATTGTTTTGCAGGAATTTGTTCTTCTTCAAGAGTTAAAACACCTAAAACTGTTTTCATGGAAAAACCATAATAACCACTACCAGGAACCCATCCTAAAACTGTATTGGAACTGCCAGGCATATAGTTTGAAATATCATACCATTCATTACATTTATAGTAACCTCCAGAAGCAGTATTATTCGCAATTGTACTGCAACCATTTATTGTAAATGCAGGATTTGAACTTGAAAGAATAACATTTCTCAAATTAGCATTTTTCGGATTTGAAATAGAGGCTGTTTCAAAAGTGGTAGTTGCCGGTTGATTAAACCATGCCTGACCTGATTTAATCCAGTAATAAATTACATCATCATCCCCGTCATCATAAGCAACAACTAATGCAAACCATTTAATTCTACCATCAAAACTATATCCGTTAATACGAGAAGTCTCAATTTCAAAATTTAATGTTGTACCATTTAATCCACTGATTGTGTCTGTAATATCATATCTCATATCATAATCAGAGTAGACTTTTGTTATGTTTGCATTAATAGTATACACAGTACCGTCAGTAGAGCCCTGAGTACAAACTAAATTTTCACTTTTGAATAAATTTCCATTCATATATATTTGAGCATTTGCACCATATGTTGGCTGAGCACTGCCTGAATAGACATTAGCATGCAAATATGCCTTTTTAATAGTGGCATTTGACGGAACATCATAGGAAAATGAAGAATAAGTTCTAAATAAATGATCATCTTCAGCAATGTCAACTCCCCCAGAGACATTACCACTATCTACAGTTTGAAAATTACTTACATCATTAATATTTCTATCTGCTGATTCATCTATATCAACATCAATTTCTTCTGCTGATTCATCCATATCCACATCGATCTCATTAGATACAGCAGTGACATTTGAAATATCACTATCTTCTGCTGAAACCGAACTAATAGAAACAGCAATGATGAAAATTAAAGTTATTAAACAAATTAAATACTTTCTTTTCATTTTATCTCCTTATTTAAATTTATAAAAACCAATAATACATGAAGTATTACAAAAAAGTAAAAAATGAATATGTTAGTAATACTAATTAATGCATTATTAATAATATTATATAAATAAGAGTATATAAAATTTACTTTAAAAATATATGACATTCAAAAAAAAGAATGAAAAAATGAAAAATCACTATTTTTTAATTGTGATAGTATTTTTAATAGAAGATTTTCCATATGTTGAAGTTATAGAATATTTGCCGACTTTAAGATTCTTCAAAGTTAAAGTGGCTATTCCCTTTTTATTGGTTTTTGCCTTATAGGTTTTTCCTTTAAATTTGAAAGTGATTTTCTTATTTTTAAGAGCTTTGCCTTTCGTGTTTACAAGCTTGGCCGTGAACTTGATTTTCTTAGATTTCTTTTTGGAAATGTTTTTAGCAGTCAAAACCGGCTTTACAACTATTTTATTTGAAACTTTAAGATTTTTATAAGTGGCTGTAACATAATAGGTATTTTCCTTTAGTGTAATCTTATATGATGCATAACCGTTACCATCAGTGGTGGCTTTAACTGTTTTTCCTGAAATTTTAATTGAAACTACCGCACCTTTGAGGGGTTTACCGTCATCTGCAAAAAGGCGAACCTTATAATAGCTTCCCTCTCCAAAATACATCACAATGTCAGAACCTGTCAGTTTTGCCTGGGATATGACATTGATTTTGTTTGTAATCAGGGAGGAATTATAAATTACCGGATCATTAACGCAAGCAGTTATTAAAAAATTACCTGCCCCAAGAGCGATACTTAATGTTGAAACGCCGTTTTCATCACTTTTAATGTGATATACCTTACCGTCAACGGTGACATTTAAGGATACATTGCCTAAAGGATTGTTATTGTCATCTCTAACATTAATTTTATAAATGGCATTTTCACCGCATTTAACGCTAATATCAGAGGCAGTCAGCCTGACATTTTTAAACACAACTGCAGTGTTTATACATCCAAGACAATTGAAAATTTCAGGCTGTGAAACATCACATCTGATATTATAAATTCCAAGAGGTAAATCGACATTTACACTTGCAGTACCATTTTCGTCGGTAGTTGGATAATATGTTTTCCCATTAACTGTAACATTCAGTGAAACATTAGCCAAAGGATTATTGGCCATGTCTGTCAATTTTACAGTGTAGGTTACATTATCCGGGTATTTCACATAGACATCAGATGAAATTAACTTAACATTTAATGGAGAATATTTAACAGGTGATGAAAATGTATATGAATCAGCAACAACACCGCAGTCATATATTACTATTGTATAGTTCACGTATTTTGGACCATTTAAAATATTATATTCCTTTCCATAAGTATTCATGTCAACCAACTGAAAATCACATCCCTCTTGCGGAATGTAAAGGAATATTTCATCATCTTTAATGCCGTCAACATACAGTCTGGTTAAATATTTACCCGGCCTGTTTGCACCAAAATGAGCATTGACAGCGGTCACATCATCATTTAATGTAAATCCTCCGACAGTGTGAACATCTGAAATGTTTAATGAAATGTTCTCTTTTCTAGGAGTTGATTTGATAACGGTTAAAACCAGTTTTAAGGATGGAGTGCCTGCCCATCCTGCACCCGGACCGTATTTGATAAGTGTGTCACTTGAAGCATTATAAAGATTTGTTGCATTATAAATATGGCGCTGATAATATCCGCCGCTGATTGTACAAACATCCCCTTCATCAAGTGAATTGCATGAAACCCCGTTGACATCTATTTGAGTTGTACCGCTTGAAAGTAAAACCGAATCAATATTAAAATAGTCAGTTTTTCCTAAAGATCTTGTTGCATAGTCAATATATAATGGTGTGTCCATCCAGGTTTGACCGTGACGAATCCAATAATAGATTTCATCATCATCCCCATCATCATAAACAGTGACCAGTGCCAACCATTTTATTCTTCCATCAAAATTCTTTTCCATTTCCGCCTTTAAATCATGGGAAAGCATTGTAAAATTTACTGTTGTACCGGTTAAACTTTGAATTTTATCGGTTATGTCATATCTCATTTCATAATCTGAATATACTTTAGTTATATAATCATTTAGCTCATAAATTTCACCATCAATGGAACCCTGGTCAATGAATAATGTTTCATTTGCAAATGATTCTCCATTGATTGTAAATTTAGCCCCCAGTGCATAGCTTGGCTGTGCACTGCCTGAATATACATTAGCATATAAAATAGATGACTTTATTGTTACATTTTCAGGAACATCATATGACAGATACCCGTAGTATCCCTCACGCTTAACCGTTTTTTGAACACCATTAATGGTAACATTTTCTTCATATTTTATCTTTTTTGCATCCCATGGATTGGAATCAACTACATCAACACCTCCGGATGCGATTCCAAAATCAGTTGTCCTGTCATTCATATAATCTGAAACATGGTCATTTCCAGTAACATTTGCAACATCCTGAACATCATTGGCATATATGCAACTACATGAGCATGCAAAAATAACTGTTAAAATTAAAAGAATGAAATATTTTTTCATGTAAACTCCACCTTCACGTTATCTAATATTCTATTGAAATAATACATTTAAATATATTATTATTACAAAATTCGCCATAAAACCTAAAAAAGTAATACATCAAAATTCATAATATTTATTTAATTAAAGAAATATAATTATAATATTAGTAAAAGGGGAAGACTATGAAATATGGAAAGGGCATTGTAAAAAAATATTCAAGAGAATACAATAGGACTCTGAAAAGCGGTGAACGTAAAAAGTACACCACAGAACAAATCCAAATCACAGTGCCTAAAAACGAAGACATTTACGAAAACAAGGAATCAGTTCTAATCATCCCTAACTCAGAAATTGAGGAATTTAAAAATAGAGAGGAAGAGCTTGGAGCATTAAGAGTAGTTAATTACTTATATCTTGAGGAAGTGAAAAAATTGGAGAACGAACTAAAAAACATGAATAATTCAACTGCTTTGGAATATGAAAAGAAAATTGAGGACCTTAAAGCGGAGCTGGAATTAAAAAATAAAGCTTTAAATGAAATGGAAAGCAAATACAAATCACTTCATCAAGACAATATTGACTCTCTCAAACAAGAAAATGAAAGCGTCAAAGACAAGCACTCCAAACTCATAATTGAAAATGAAAACCTCAAAAACAAGTTCGTCAACATAAAAACAGAAAATGAAAACCTCAAAACCAAATATTCAAGCATCAAAGAAGAAAACAAAAACCTGAAAAGCAAATGTTCAAAGTTAAAAGAAGAACATGAAAGCATTCAGGAAAGCTACAATAAGGTTTACACTAAATACGATCATTTGAAACAGGAAAACCTCAATACCAAAACCAGTTATGCCGAAATCTTTGAAATGAACGAAGATTTGGAAAAAGATTATGAAAGCTTACGCCTTGAATACAATGATCTTGTCGATAAGTACAACGATATGAGCGAAGAATTGTATAATCTCAAAACAACCAAGAGCCATGATGAGTTCATAGCAAACAAGGTTAGAGAATTTATATTAAATAAGGGTTAAAGAGTTTTGTAATCATCCTGAAACTCAGGATTCCACCTTTTCAAACCAGGAATGAACATTGCTGTGATTCCAGTAGCTTGAGTTTCGGCAAGTCTTGGATTTTTTTCCATCATCTCTTTAGTTTTTCTAACAATCATCTCTTCTAAAGTTATATCAGGTTCAGTGTACTCGCCATTTTGGTAGCAATCTTTACAAAATTCCGGATTAAGACTACCGTCCTTGTTTGTACCGTAATCCTCTTTTACAATTGGCTGTCCACATGAATTACAAAATCCCATAAAAATACACCTTAAAAAAAATAGTAAGGTAAATTAGAATGAATCTAATTTACTTAGTCGTCTTTTACTTCAATATTTTCGTCTTCATCCATTGCAAGTCTCATGTTGTCTGGATCTGGGTCAAAGTGTTCTAAGAAGTCTTGTGCAGCTCTTCTTACGTCTCTTGAACCAATGATGTATCTACCTGCAATAATGATGTTAGCGCCTTTGATAATTGCTTCTTCAACATTATTAGGTTTGATACCACCTGCAACAGCGATTAAACCTTTATCACCTAGAATTGCTTTAATGTCTTTAATGTTACCCCATTCGGTCATGTCACTGGTGTCTTCACCGTGTTCTGCCCTGTAGGTTTCCATATCGACATTTCTGTGTAGCAATACGATGTCAGGTTTTAAGTCTTCAGGAAGTTTAGCTAACTTTTTCTCGAATTCAGCAACGTTCATCATATCAAGGATTGAGTAGATACCTTGTTTTTGGGTTTCATGAATAGCTTTAGCAATAGATTCAACGGTACCGAGACCGGAAATAGCTACTGCATCAGCGGTTTCGTCTGCTGCCATTTTAACTTCCACACGGCCGACATCTAAGGTTTTCAAGTCTGCAATGATGAATGCATCTGGACGTAAAGCTCTGATTTTTCCAATAATTCCAACACCGAATTTCTTAACAAGCGGAGTACCTGCTTCGAGTAGGATTCTGTCGTTGTCCGGTAAGTCCTTGATGATTCTTTCCATTGCTTGCTCGTTGTCAAGGTCAAGTGCAACTTGCAAGTATGGTGGGCTCCAGAGTTTTTTGACTTTGAATCCCATGATTGGGTGAGTTCCACGATCTTTTTCCGCAAGCACTTTTTCGATGGATGGGTATCCTTCCATAGCTCTTCTGATAGCTAATTTTGTTGCTCCGTAATTGTATTGGTAGATTTTTCTGTAATCTTCAGCTGAAGGGTCAATAAATACACTTACATTGATTACGATGTCTTCTACAATGTCTTTTGGAATGTATCCATCTTCCACTGCATCAGCAACTGCTCTTGCAACAGCTGTTTGTGCAGGTCCGAATATTTTACTTGCGTCTTCTAAGTCTCCAACAGTTACTTTAGGAATGATTAAAGTAGCTGGCTTGGTCATTAAGTTAGGTCTAATTACACTTGTTAGTGGAGTGTGGCCTACGGAAAGGTTTGATAAACCGTTAGCGAAAGCTTGGCCTACTGGTCCTTGCTTATCACCGATTAATAAGTCAACGTGTGCTAATTCAGGGCCGTCTCCAATAAGAGCTTCTCCTATTCTATACATTGGGTCCATTAAATTTCCTCCATATTATACTATAATTTTTATTTTTAATAAACTATTGGAAGTTAATCCTTCTTGAGATATCTTTTGGTAAAGGTAATCTTCTGAATGGTTTTCCTTCACATTTAGCATTAATTTCATCGATTAATTCATCTGCTGTCATGTCAACCTTTTCACCGGTTTCACGTACAGTAACTTGGAATTTACCTGATTCGACTTCCTTGTCTCCAACGACAAAAATGTACGGTATCCATTCCTGGGATGCGTTTCTTATTTTCTTACCTACACTTTCATCCCTGTCGTCAATGTCAACACGGATGTTTGATGAGTTGATTTTTGAGTATAACTCTTCTGCAAATTCCTTGTGGGATTCGCCGACAGTCAAGATTCTTGCTTGAATCGGGCTTAACCAGGTCGGAAGCATTGGTGCCCTTTCATTGATTTCAATTGCGGTCTTTTCAAGCATTGCACATAAAACTCTCTCAATACTGCCTGTCGGTGAGGTGTGCAATATTGTAGGGTTATGTTGATTGCCGTCTTCCCCTAAGTAAGTGATGTCAAATCTTTTACCGCTTTCAACATCAATTTGTACGGTTGGGTTTTCAATCGGACGGCCTAATGCGTCAATGTTTGCGAGATCGATTTTACATACCCAGTAGTGGTGTCTTTCAGGCAGGATTTCCAAAAGAATCGGTTTTTGGAATTTTCTTGCTATATCATACATCCACTCTTCATTCTCATCAAAGAAGTCCTGGGTTGCTCTGAAAATCACTTCGAAATCGAGATTCAAGTCGACACCGGTTTGCATACACATGTCGGTCTGTTGTGAAAATTCTTCAAGTGATGCCTGCACGTCAGTACAGAAGGAGTGACAATCAGGCATTGTGAATGCCCTTAATCTTTTAAGGCCGACAACTTCTCCTTTTTTCTCATAACGGAAACTGTATCTGGTCAATTCAAAGATTTTTGCAGGGAAGTTTTTCCATGTTAGGTATGAGTCGGACATTAATCTGAATGCACCGAAACAAGCTGCAAATCTGAGCATCAGGTTCTTTTTGGTGTCTGTCCTGTATTGCCTTTCACCAAACTTGTAGGCATGTTCGTAGATAGCCTGGTTGTCCAAATCGTAGAAGATTGGGGTTTCAACAGGCATTGCTCCACGGTCTACAGTCAAATCATAAACGTAATCCGCCAGAAGGTCTCTGATTAGCTTACCTTTAGGGTACCATCTGAGGTTTCCCACATCGGATGCAGGCTCGTAGTCACAGATTTCCTTTTCCCTCATGATTTTCACATGAGGAGGTTCGCCTTCATCGGATGCTCCGCGTCCAAGCTCATAGTCTACCAATTGCTTGAAAGCATGGTTTTCAAAGTTAAAGTCATCAATTTGAGTAATCTTGTCCCCTTCAAGGATTTGCCACTTGGAAGGTTTTCTTTCGACCTTTTCCTCTTCCGCATCGGCAGTGATTGTTCTTGAAAGTTCGCTTAACGGGTGTCCTTTACATGAAATTTCAAATGCCTTATACCATCCAAAAGGTACTCTTTTAACATTTAAGTCTTTAGCTAAAAGTGCCTGCTCTGCATCTTTCAAGATTTGAACAGCGACTTTTGGAGAGCTTAATGATGAAGATAAGTGAGCATATGGATACAATACTATATTTTCAGCTTGAACTTGATCATTAGTTTTTAAAACTTCTTTAACTAAATTTTCAACAATGCCTTCTGGATTATTTTCGTCGTCTTTTTCAACAGCTGTAAATACTACTAAAGAATCATCAAAGGAGCCTTGTTTTTTAGCCTCTTCAATTTCTTCGGCTACAGGTGTTTCTTTTTTTACATTGTAGTTTAAATAATCAGAATGAATAAGAAGTATTCTCATTTAATCACCTAATATTAGTGATTTAATTTTTGATTTTAATATTATATAAAAATAGCGAGAACGAAAAGTATCGAAAATCCGATGGAGATTTTCCTATCAAAATATAGCATTTAGCTATCATCAAATAAAAAGTAGTAAAGAAAATATCAATTTAATTTATTCTTCATTGTGTTTAGTTGATTGTTAGAATAAGATCATATATTTTCATTAATGGAATATACAGTAATTGAAAAATAAAAAGAAAATAAGGAAATTAATCCTTATTTTTTAATGGTTAATTTTTTGGTTACAACGTCTTTTCCGTAAGTTACTTTGTATTTGTATTTTTTACCAACTTTGAGTTTTTTGAGCATGGATTTTTTGACTTTCCAGGTTGCAACTCCTTTTTTGTTGGTTTTTACAGTGTATTTTTTACCTTTGAATTTGACTTTAAGTTTTTTGGCTTTGAGAACTTTGCCGTTGACTTTTTTCAAGGTAATTTTTACTTTTGTAACTTTTTTGGATTTTTTGACCTTTTTGTTCTTAGCTTTGATGACGTGTTTGATGGTAACCTTGTTGGTTACTTTTACACCTTTGTACTCTGCTGTGATAGTGTATTTTTTGACTTTTACTTTGGTGTTGAGTTTCAAGGTTGCGTATCCTTTACTATCTGTTTTAACGGTGTATGTTTTGCCGTTGTATTTGATAGTAACTTTTTCACCAGCACCAACTGCCTTACCGTCTTTGGTTACAAGAACTTTGTAGTATGCTTTGGCTGAGTAAACAGCTTTAACATTCTTGTTGTTTGTAATCTTGTAAACAGGTTTTTTGACATTTAAAGTAGTTGATTTGGAAGCACTGGAGTATTTGTCGTCACCAGTGTAAGTAACAGTTACATTGTGTTGGCCTTCAGACAAAGCAGGTACGGTAACACTAGCTGATCCGTTTTCTAAAGCTGCAACATATTTGGTTCCGTCAACATCTACTATAAGGAAACCGGTAGCATCTGCCGGTAAGCTAATTGAATAGGTAGTAGGTGTTTCGGTATCGCCGTTTTCAGGAATAGTCAATGCATCTTCAGGTAGATTTGAAGGTACAGTAACTTCTTTGGTTATTGTTGCATTGTCATATTTGCCATCGCCAGTGTATGAAACGGTTGCGGTGTAGTTTCCAGGAGCCAATCCAGGAATACTGATGCTTGCAGTACCGTTTTCAACTGGAGCGTAATAATGTTGGCCATCAATATCTACTAATAAATATCCGCCAGCATCTTCAGGTACGCTGATTGAGAATACGGTATCAGTACTGTTTTCTGGGAAGTTGACATTGAAATCAAATGTTGGGTTTTCAGATACTGTAAATTTGGCAGTTGCTGAATCTCCGGTAAACATGTTATTTTCAGCATTTGTAATAGTGACGGTGTAGTTGCCGACACTTAATCCTGATAAGACAAGTTTGCCGTCTTTGATTTGATATGTTTGTTCAACACCGCTTTCATTCACTACAGAATATGTTACAGTAGTTTCATTTTCAACTGTGTATGAAATTTCAACTGTGTGTCCGAAAGTTACGTTGTCAATAGGGTCAATAGTGACTTTTGAACCGGCTTTTTCAACAGTTACGGTTGTGTTTACAACTTCAGATGCGTTATAATGGTCGTTACCATTGTATTTTACACCAATTGTGTGTGTGCCTTTACCTAAACCAGGGATGCTTACTGTTGCATTAGCGTATTCGTCATCAAGCACGACAGTTGCATATTCAGTACCATTAATATAGATGGTTACATTACCGTTTGCGGAATCAGGGTTCATATTAACTGTGAATGTAGCGTTCTGTCCACCTAGAATGTTTGCAGTGACATTAGTGAGTTCAACAGTTGCTGCACGTTTAGGTACGGTGAATTTAGTACTGTTGGTTGCATTGTTGAAGTTATCATCACCTAAGTAGGTTACCTTGATTTCATAATCTCCAGGGACAATGTCAATTAACTCTAAATTATAGATACCATTTTCAAGATCTTCTAAGCGTGCAAGGCCGTAACCTTCAATCAAGATTTGACCGGTTGCTCTAGCAACTGTTAGGCCTCCAGTGATATTGCCGACGAAAATTGAAACAGCATCAGGTTCTTTATTATTTATATCTGGAATAACCGCAATAATAACCATAGGATCAGCTTTGCTTACTTCAAATGATTTGAGATCATAAGCTGAAGTATAATTATCATCACCATCGTAGATTACATAGTAGGAGCGTTTACCAGCATTGACAAAATCAGCAGGCACGGTAATGTTTACGGTACCATTGATTAAATCGTAACCCATTTGGTTAGTCGGTTCGCCATCGATTAAAAGCATTACTTTACCGGTAGCATTTTCAGGTAAAACCACTTGAACTACAACATTTGCATCACCGGCCTTAATATTTGGGCGGATTTCGGTTTGCATTGTAGGTTCTGCCTTATTGACAGTGAATTCTGCAGGAGCAGCACTGAAAGTGTAGTTATCATTACCATCATTTTCGACTACAACAAAATATTCGCCAGCGGCTAAGTTAGACAATACAAGGGAACCATCGTATTTACTGACATTAGCGTCAAAAGTAACATAACAAACTGGTACTAATCCTCCATAAGCAACATTAATTTTTATAGTAGTTGCGTTTAAAACTGTGTATCTAATAGTTACATTATTTCCATAGGTAACTTCAGCAATAGGTTTAATTTCAACGGATGATTTGGCTTGTTTTACTTCAACAGTGGCCATGCCAGTGTGAGAAGCATATCTGTTATCACCAGAGTATTCTACAGCGAACAACTCATAAAGGCCAGCGCCTAATCCTGGGATTTCTACAACAGCCAATCCGCCTTCAACAGTAGCGTTGAATGTTCCTACATCTGGAATAATTACGGTCACATTACCTTCTGCATCCATTGGAAGTTCAACAGTTACAGTAGCGTTTTCACCATAGGTAACAGTGCTTCCTGAAATTTGGATAACGTTTCCTACATCTATTTTATTTACTGTGAGTATTTGTGAAACGTTTTCGGATGCTGTGTAGTTTTCGTTTCCAATGAATTGAACTGTAATATTGTAGTCACGTGCTTCAGGTAACCAATCGGAAGTTATCATGAATTCCGCAACATTTGAATCCCATTCTCCAGGACCCATTACAATATATTCCACTCCATCAACCCAAATGTTTAAAGCATATACATCAGCTTTAGCATCAATAGTGGCTTTGAAATCAGCATTTTCACCTATATTAATGTCAGATGGACCAGTAATATCAACGGTAGGAGTTGCTTTGGCCACCTTAACTGTTTCAGTGTCATTCCATACGTTCAAATGATCTTCATCGCCATGATAGAATACCCCAATAGCCCAACCAGTTTCATTGGCAGGTAAATTAGGAACAGTTATTGAGGCGAAACCTGCAATGGTAACGTCTAAGGAGAATATACCGCCGACAGTAATGCCTACCCTACCATCCAATGGAGTGCCGTCAGCTTCAGTTAAAGTAATGTTGATGACAGCATCTTCACCGTAGGTGATGTCCTCAGAGGTCACATTCAAGATTGGGTCAGGATAGAGTACAGTGAATATCTCGGTAGCGTAAGCACCATTATAATTGTCATTGCCTGGGAAGATTCCTAAAGCGGAATAGTGGCCAGAAGCCAATCCGGATACGTTGAATGAACCGGTTCCGTTAGCAACGGTTACAGGGTATTCTGTGTTGTTTACAATGACATTGAATGTTTCATTCAATCCTTCACCATTGACGCCTAATAAAGTTACGTATATGGTAACGTTTTCGCCCACTGGGATTGAATCGAATCTGACTTCAACAGTGAATTCTGTTACGTTTGCTTTTGGAATATCTAAGATACCGATGTATTTTACTAAGCCAGCCAAATTATAATTGGTTGAAATAACTTTTGGACCAGCTGTTTTAATAGTGTAGTCTACAGTGTACAATCCGGTAGTTTCATCAAAGGTAATTTCGTCAATGGTTTCTCCGTTGACTGAGAATCTGAAATCGGCATCATAAATGGAATTGCCTTTTTCATCAGTCAATGTAGCATTGAGAGTGAAAGTATCTCCTAATTCTGCAGGAACAGTTTGATTGCATAGGAATGTAGCATTTAATGCAGCAAGAACATCAATTCCAGCTTTAACATATATTTGTACTGCATCACCAGTGATTGTGTTGTTTAATAATGCTAATGTAGTGTTTGGATACCAAAGATATATTGCATTGGTATCTGCTTGAGCTTCATTATCATTAAATACTGAATTTGTAACACTAGCGCTTCCACTGGAAATAATTGCCCCACCTTTTAAAGATGCGGTGTTTTCAACAAAGGTACAACCGTCAACTACTAAATCACCATAGCCTTCGTTTTCAACAGCACCACCATAAGGAGCAGTGTTGCCGATAAAGTCTGAATCGCTAACTGTTACAGTAGCAGCATTAGTCCAGAAGTATACAGCACCACCATCAGAAGATGCGGTGTTGTTGATGAAAGTACAGTTGTCAATTATGGAAGCAGCATCAACGCCAGGAAGGCTTACAGCTCCACCAAGGTTAGCAGAGTTAGCAATGAAAGTAGAATCAGTGATTGTAGCAGAAGATCCGGAAGGATGAACAACAATTGCTCCTCCTTGAGTATTGGAGGTTCCTGAGCTTCCTACACCTACACCTTTGTTGTTTTCAAAGGTACAGTTTTCAACATTTAATTTTGAGGATTCTACGAAGATTGCACCACCGAATGTAGCGTTGTTTCCTTCAAATTTAGTATTCACAACAGTTAAACTATATGGTTCTGTGTTCATGTATCCGAGTGAGCTTATTGCTCCACCATAAGATCCAGTGTTGTTTGCAAAGTAAGAATCTTTAATGTAAGTTTCACCGGAAGTCACTACAACACCATCTAATAAGTCACCGTTGTTTCCGTCACGAATGACGATGTCTTTAAGGTTGTTGGTAATGTTAGTGTTATTAATGACTAGAGTGCCTTTTAAGTTGTAGATTGCTGCTCCGCCGTTGTCAGCGTTTGCTGTACGGAAAGTGATGTCGTTGCTGTCAAATACACAATTATTAACATCTACTAAACCTTCTGAGTAGATTGCTCCACCACGGTAGGTAGCAGTGTTGTTAATGAAGTTGACAGTGCCTGCAAAGAGATTGCCTGTAGCACCTACATAAACTGCGGCACCTTTTTCGGCTTTTGCATCGCGAAGTGTTGCATTATTTAAAGTAAATTTATCGGAAGTTACATTAAATATTCTAGCTTGGCCGTTACCACTAATAGTTGATCCGTTACCGTCAATGGTTAACACTTTATTGATTACAATACCGTCAACAATAGCTGAATCGAATTCTGGGTTGTATGTGTAATCTCCATCCAATACGATGGTGTCGCCAGAATTAGCAGCTTCCACTAAGTTAGCTAAATCAGTTAAGGTTCTGAAAATGTTAAGGGTAGCGGTTTCGATTTCACTAGCATCTTCAAGATTTGCAGATACAACAAAAGTACCTGTTTCACTAGGAGTAAATACAGCACTGTAAACACCAGTAGTAGCATTAATTTCAATGCCTTCTACAATTGTGTCGCCTACAACAAATCTAAATGCATTATCAACAATTAGATTTCCATCCATATCGGTTACAGTAGCATTGAGAGTGTAAGGACTCATATGGATATTATAAGTGCCATTATCTAAAATTCTAACTTTTAATGGAGTAATTATAGTAGTGCCGCCTTTGGCTAAAATTTGTGCATCAGTACTGCCAGTAATAACATTATTAGACAATGCTAATGTATTATAATTCCAAAGATAAATAGCATTTGTGTTAGCAACAGCAGCTTCATTATCATTGAATACTGAATTTGTAACACTAGCGTTACCACTGGAAATAATTGCACCACCAGATACAGCAGCCTCATTTTCAACAAACTTAGAATTGTCAACTGCCAAGTCACCGTAACCTTCGTTTTCAATAGCACCACCATAATTAGCAGTGTTATTAGTGAAGTTTGAACCGGTAACAGTTAAATCAGAGTGACTAGAGTAGTATACAGCACCACCATCTACAGCAGAGTTACCAGTAAATGTTGAATCAGCAATTTCTAAATCAGCAGTATCAGACCAGAGGTATACAGCACCACCACTAATATCTGCAACGTTGTCAGTGAAAGTACAATTGTCAATAATGGAATCTTCACCAACGCCGGCAAGACTTACAGCACCACCAAGTTTAGCTGTGTTTCTATTGAATTTGGAATTGGTAATTGTTGCGGATGAACCCTCGGACATAACCAATATTGCTGCTCCTTGAGTTTCAGCTGTGCCTGAGCTACCTATTCCTACAGCGGCATTATCATTGAAGGTACAATTATCAACAGTGAGCATTCCGCCTTCATTGTAAATTGCTGAACCGAAGGTAGCATTATTTCCTTCAAATACTGTATTATAAGCTTCTAATACAGACCCATTGTTCTGATATATTCCAGCTCCCCAAGAACCTGTGTTGTTTGCAACGTAAGAGTTGTTGATTATTACAGCTCCGCCAAAATTAAAAATCACAGCATTGATTAAGTGACCATCATTTCCATCACGGATAACAATGTCTTTCAAGTTATTTGTGACAGCAGTATTATTGATATATACAATTCCGCCATTGTTGTAGATAGCGGCTCCACCGTTATCATCATTTGAGGCACGGTAAGTAATGTCATTGCTGTCAATTACGCAACCATCAATGCCCACTAAACCTTCAGTGTAAATGGCTCCACCACGGTAGGTAGCGGTGTTATTGATGAAGTTGACATTTTCGGCCATGAACATTTCACCTTTATTGATGTATAGTCCCGCACCTTTATCGGCTTTACCGTCACGAATTGTCATGTTTGATAACATTATCATGTTTGAAGTAACATTGAAGACTCTGGCTTGATTGTTACCGCTGATTGTGTAACCTTTACCGTCGATGGAAATTCCTTGGTCAAGTACAATACCATTTACTAAAGCGGAATCGACTGTTTCGTTGTAAGTGAAGTCGTATGGTAATTCAAATGTGTTTCCTTCAAGATTGTCAAGTTGATATTGCAAGTCTGTGAATGAACCTTTCTTGATTACAACAATTGTGCCTGTTGTAATGGTTAAGTTATTTGAATCGGATGTGACAGTGACAGTGTAGGTTCCAGGAGTTGTAATGGCAACTGACCTTTCATATCTGCCGGATGTTGAATTGTAAACAGCACCATAAGATGTAGCCAATTCATCAATGTAGAATTTTAAAGTATTATCTTCAATTAAATTACCATTGTCATCAGTGACAACAGCATATAAATTTACATCTTCGATAAAAGTATGAGTTTCGGCATCTAAAACTGTAACAATTAATTCAGAAGTAATTGAACCGTCCCAGTTACCTATTGCAGTAGCATCACCGGCAATAGTGTTATTAGATAATTTTAAAGTACCTTCAGTTGAAATAGCACTACCCCAACCAGCAGTGTTTCCTTCAAATTCGGAGTTTTCTACAGTTACGGTGGCATCTCCTTGAGTCCAGAGATATACTGCTCCACCGTCATTAGCAGCGTTATTGATGAATGTACAATTATCTACAGTGGTATCACCGTCAACGCCAGCAAAACTTACAGCACCACCCGCATTAGCAGAGTTGCCAATGAAAGTAGAATCGCTGATGTTTGCTGAAGCGCCAGTAGGGAATACTACAATAGCTCCACCATGAGTATTAGAAGTGCCAGTACTTCCAACACCTACACCTTTGTTGTTTTCAAAGGTACAGTTATCGACTTTTAAGTTTGAGGATTCTACAAAGATTGCACCACCGAATGTAGCGTTGTTTCCTTCAAATGTAGTATCAATTACATTTAAAGTGTAAGGATTAGTGTTCATGTATCCTAGGGAACTTATTGCTCCACCCCATGATCCAGTGTTGTTTGCAAAGTAAGAATCTATAATAAAAGTATCACCGGTAGTTACAACGACACCAACTAATAAATCACCATTATTACCACTACGGATAGTGATGTTTTTAAGGTTATTGGTAATATTGGAGCGGTAAACAGTTAAAACACCGTTTAAGTTGTATATTGCTGCTCCACCGTTATCATCGTTTGCTGTACGGAAAGTGATGTCGTTGCTGTCAAATAGACAATCCCCAACCAGTACATTACCTTCAGAGTAAATTGCTCCACCACGTTTTACAGCAGTGTTATTGATAAAGTTAACACTATCAGCCATTAACTTAGCACCACTGTTAACATAAACACCAGCACCTTTTTCAGCAGCACCATTAGTAATAATCATATTATTTAATGTAAGAGTTACACCATCAGCAACAGTGAATAATCTGGATACATTAGCACCATCAATAATTACTCCATTACCGTTAAGAGTGATGTCTTTGCTTATTACAACACCAGTGTCCTTAATTGCGGAATCATGATTTTCAAGGTAACTGAATCCGTAAGTTAAATTAAGAGTTCCATTAGTATTAGCATCAATTAAAGCTTGTAATGAGCTTAATGGACTTTCAAATATTATAGTGGCAGCGGTAGTGTGAGCCGCATCATAATCTTTTGCAGTTACTTCATAACTACCTGGGTTTGTGAAAGTGTAGGTAGCTGTGTGAGTTCCAGTAGTTTTATCATAAACGATAGCAACTTCGTCGCCACCAACTAATAAAACAAGATTTTTATCAATAATTGCATTTCCATTGTCATCAGTAATATAAGCAGTTATCTCATTGGTTGGTAGGATAGTAACGACAGTTTGACCTTGTAAAATGTTAACAAATAGTTCTGATTCGATAGTACCATAATAGTTAGCTATTGGTGCGGGACTAGCGCCAGTAATTGTATTTCCAGATAATTCCAAATCAGCGTCATTGGAAATGGCACTACCAAATGGAGCATCATTGTCAACAAATGTAGAATCTTTTACGGTTACAGTAGCGCCATCAGCTGCATAGTTGTAGATTGCTCCACCTTCGCTGTAACCTGTGTTTTCAACGAATTCACAGTCATCGATTAATACATCCCCAGCCCTACTTATACTTACGGCTCCACCAACTTTAGCAATGTTTCTATTGAATCTGGAGTTACTAATGATTGCACTAGAAGTAGAACCCATGACCAATATGGCTGCAGCTTGAGTATTAGCTGTTCCCGGACTTCCTACACCTTCACAGCGATTATCAGTGAAATTACAGTTTTCCACAATAATAGATGTGCCTTCATCATAGATTGCAGCACCGAAAGTGGCTACATTGCCTTCAAATACTGTATTGGTTACTGTGAATGTTTCGTTACCTGTTACATATACTCCTCCACCCCAAGATCCGCTGTTGTTTGCGATGTAGGAGTTTATGATGTAGAGACGGCTTGTGGAAACAATTGCCGCATTGATAAAGTCTCCAGCATTTCCTGCACGATAGACTATGTCCTTAATGTTGTTGATGACCTTGACATTATCTAAATTAGTTGTTCCGCCATTGTTGTAGATTGCTGCTCCACCGTTATCATCGTTTGCAGAACGGAAAGTGATGTCGTTTCCGTCAAAAGTGGAGCCTGTCGCTTCAAAGTTTCCTTCATTATAAACGGCACCACCGCGATAGGTAGCGACGTTTTCATTAAAGTTAGTTCCGTCAACCACTAATGTTCCGGTAGAGTATACCGCTCCACCTTTATCAGCAGTGTTTTCAGTTAAGGTAGAACCAGATATTGTGGCGATGCCAGTGTTATAAATAGCACCACCGAGGGAAGCGTTATTAGCTGTTAATGTTGAACTCATAATATTAACAGTACCCTCATTGTAAATAGCTCCACCGTTTATTCCATTACCATTAGTCAGGATGACATTATTTAAAAGTACAGAGCATCCTGAATTAATCTTGAAAATTCCACCTAAATTCTTTGCATCGATTGTGTATGCATCGTTACCGAAGATATTGAAGTTCTTGTTGATTACAATATCGGATTCCCCTTCTGCTCTAATATAGTTAGATTGGAGGTTTACCATTCCGGTAGTTGATTGATCGATTTCTGCTTGAAGTTGGGTGAAATTCTTATCACCGACATCAGCCAATACGTCTGTGTTGTCCGTTACCGCGAGTGCGTCAACGTCTTCTGAAGCCACCTCTTCAATAGGAGCTTCATCTACAGCCTGTATGGCTGAGTCTGAAGTATCATTAATATCTGCTGCAGAAACAGCAGAAATTGCTAATATCATTACCATTACTAGCAACAATATTGAAATTTTCGATTTCTTCATTTTTATACGCAACCTCATTTTTCGATTTAATCTAAACTAAAAATTTTAGATTAATCGTGTTATATATATGATGTGTATAATATATAAAGTAATCTATATAATTTTTAATTTTTTTAAAAAACAATATTGCCTTATCTAAAAAAAAGTAATAAATTTAAAAAATAATTAAAAAAATTATAAAAAATTAAACAATTTTAAAAAAATATTAGTAAAAATAACTAACTGTTTATAATTTGTTTTCAAGCGGGAAATATCTCTCCTAAAATAAACAAACCGTAAAAATTCAATTAAGACCAAACATTAAAAATATATTTAAAACTATATAATATATTATTATGAGAATAATTCTAGCAGGCACCGGAAGTGCAGTTGGAAAAACCACAATTGCAACCGGAATAATGAAAGCCTTAAGTGAAAAGTACAATGTGCAACCTTTTAAGGCGGGTCCCGATTATATCGACCCTTCCTACCACACACTGGCTACAGGGAACACTTCAAGAAACCTGGATTCATTTTTCATGAAGCCTGGCCAGATTAGAGACTCTTTTTTAAAAGGAATGGAAGGCAAGGACATCGCAGTCATTGAAGGGGTCAGAGGATTATATGAAGGAATAGATTCAATCAATGATATAGGAAGCACTTCAAGCATTGCAAAAGCTTTAGACGCACCGGTAATTCTAATCATCAACTCAAGAAGCCTTGTGAAAAGCGCTGCAGCACTAGTTCTTGGATTTAAGGCTCTGGATCCTGAAATCAATATTGCAGGAGTAATCCTAAACAAGGTAAAAAACAAGGCACATTATGAAAAGACCAAAAGGTCAATTGAAGAGATAACAAAAACCGAAGTAATCGGCGGAATTGTGCGTGACGACAACATTTCAATTGAACAGAGGCATCTGGGCCTTGTTCCTGCACGTGAAAGGGAAACCTCAATCAAGTTCATTGACATCTGGTCAAAAACCATTAAAGAATCGATTGATTTGGACAGACTGGTTGAAATAGCAAAATCTGCGCCTAAAATAACATCTGAAACCATTCCTATTTGGAACAAGTTAAACAAGGAACCTGTCAAAATCGGTGTTGCATATGATGAGGTGTTTAACTTCTACTATAAAGAGAACATTGAGGCTTTAGAGGCCAATAACGCTAAAATCGAATATTTCTCACCCCTAAGTGATGAAAATCTCCCTGATGTAGACGGACTGTATATCGGTGGAGGATATCCCGAATTATTCTCGAAAGAGTTATCCGCAAACACTCAAATGCTTAAGGACATCAAACAGTTCCACAATGAAGAAAGACCTATTTTTGCAGAATGCGGAGGCCTGATGTACCTTATGAATTCCATTCATGATGACAAGGTGGTTGACATTTATCCGTACAAGGCCGTTTTGACAGACCGTGTGCAGGCACTCAAATACACAATAGCTGAAGTGCAGGAGGACAACATCATCTCCAAAAAGGGAGAGGTGTTCCACGGGCATGAATTCCACTACTCAAAGGTCATTGTTGATGAACTGAAAAATCCATTGGCATTTAAAGTGACCAGAGGAAAAGGATCATACGAGCTTCAGGACGGTTTTATGGAGAAAAACACTCTTGCAAGCTATGTTCACACTCACGTTGCTGCAATGCCTAACTTTGGAGGAAATCTGACTATTTCAGCTAGGGAACTTTGAGATTAATGAAGGATGAAGTAGACTTTTTCAATCCGATGATATTGGTCGTCGGAATACTCGCATTTCTCGCAATGGGCTACATTGGCTCATTCAACTACAGGTTTGAAGATCCCCTAAAGCTGGAAGTGATACTGACAGTTGCCCTTGCATGCATCGTGTTCATTGTTGGCTATTTAATTTCAGCAAAGAAAGTGAATCCTAAAAATTCATCTGATTTTGATTTTTTAGGCGAGAAACTGCTATTGTCCCTGACAATTATCGCCCTAATATTGCAAACATTGAATCTGGTCCTTTTAGGAGGCATCCCTCTTTTTGACAGCACTCTAAAGGCAAATGCAACAACAAACATCTGGAGAGTCGCATACCCCCTATTCCTAATCATGGTCAATCTGCTTCTGGCAAAGCACTACAGCAGGAAATACCTTATTCTTGTCCTTGCGGGAGGGCTGATTTTCGGCCTTAACGGTTACAGAACATCAGTTTTGGGAATCTTGGGAAGCTCATTCATAACTCTCTATTACCTGGACAAGGTTTCAAGGAAAATGGGAATTGCCTTTATTGCGCTAATCGTAGCCGGATTGATGGCCGTAGGATACATTGCATCACAGTCAATCGCAACACAGCACTGGACACTCAACCCATTGGAACTGATATTCTACCGTGCGGCATTCACCCTGGAAGTCCTTGAAAAGATAATTCCGTTGGCAGGAACAACAAACGGCAAGATACTGTCGATGATTTTCTCATCAGGAAGCCCAAGAACATTCATAGGAAATTATGTGCTTCACTATGACGTCTGCCTGACATCAACACTGTTCGGACCCGTCATGCTAGATTTCGGCCATATCGGCTTAACAATTCAAATGCTGTTTATGGGAGTGTTCCTCGGCATTCTAAACAAACTAAAAAAAGGATTCGGAATCGGAATCTATTCCATCATCTTGACCCATACAATTATCTGGATTGAAACCGGCCCTACAGACATCATGGTCTGGTTTTTATACCTGATAGGACTATTTTACATTACAATATCCTTTAAAAAAAAATAGAGTGAAATGAGAAGTTAATCTCATTTGCTTGAAACCACAATTAACCTATACAAAGATTAATAAAATCAATATGATTAATGAAATGAAGAATATGAATGTTCCTTTTACAATGAAATCGGAATTCCTATCGGCATATAATGATAAACCGTAGGATAAGAGTAAAGCAACAAGCATTTCAATTAATCCTGTTATACCTGAGTCCATTCCCAACAATCTGCCGGCAATGAATGAAATTAGATATGAAACAACCACTACAACCAAAATCATTACGATAGGGTTTTTAATAAGGGTAAAGAACAATGAATTGGAACCAAAACCGCTATTTCTGGAATCATAATTATATAGGCTGGTTTGGGAGTAATGGTCTCTTGAAGGAGCGCGAATCCTATCGAGCAATCCTGAAGCGAATGGTGTGTGATCCTCATCAACCTGCCTGTATAAGGTGTTCTTATATACATGAGGATTTGCATCCCTTCTCTGCATTATATACTCCATATCAGAGGCGTCATAAGTGTATTCAGGGTATTCGTCTTCAATGTATTGTGACGCACCGCCATCATAAGGGGTATTGTCCAATGTTGTCTGGTTGGTTCTGTCCTGATACTTGCGGGCAAGCTCAAGCAGACCGTCCCGGTCAACCAATTTAATGTTTTTCCTTAAAGCATAGTTTTTAGCCTGTTCGGAAAAATAAGATGATGAGACGATAAGCACCTTAGAAGCTTTAAGGCTTGTCTGGATGTCTTCCATTTCCCTTAAGACATCGACACCTATCTGAAATTCTTTATCATAATTTTTACATGCTACAACTACTCCAAAATCCCCAATTGTTGTGGGTAGAATAGCATATATGTCAATGACCTTTTGTGAGGTTTTAAAATTCTTGTAAACCTTAAAACCTGAGTCCTCCATTACTTTTGCTACGAAATTAATCAATTGTGGTTTTTCCAAGTTTCCACCCTTATGTGTTTTATTACAATAATATTATATTTTATAATTGAAATTGTTATTAAAGTTTTTTATACTGCACAAAATATTTTAATAAAGTGCTATCTTATTAAATATATGAAAGCCTTACTTAGTAACGATGATGGAATAACAGCTTCAGGAATCCTGGCATCCAAAAAGGCGGTAGAGGATTTATGCGACACATATGTGGTTGCACCTGAAACCCAACAAAGTGGAATAGGCCATGCCTTAACATTATATGAGCCATTAAGAGTGAATGAATACACTTTAAAGGATGGAAGTAAAGGGTATGGTGTGGGCGGAACACCAACCGATGCAGTGACAATCGCATTATTCGAACTAATGGATGAAAAGCCAGACATAATGATTTCCGGAATAAACACCGGATTCAACATCGGACAGGCGGAACTGACAACATCAGGAACACTGGGAGCCGCAATAGAGGCCGCAAGCTTTGGAATTCCAACAATCGCAATATCCCAAGAGGTCACACGGGATGACATCAAGTTTGAAAACGGCGACATACAGGTTGATTTTGATTTTGCGGGAAAAATGCTTAAGAAATTAACTAAAATCGTTTTAAAAAAAGGTTTACCTGAAGGAATTGACCTGCTGAACGTTAATGTTCCTGCTAACCCTTCAGATGATAAGTTTGAAGTTGTAGGTTTAAGTGAAAGGATGTATAATCCTGTTATTGAAAAACGTTTGGATCCACGTGGAAAGCCATATTACTGGATTGACGGCGAACCCTATGAGGCCCACAAGTCAGGCAGTGATGGCCATGCGTTAAGGAAGTTAAATAAAACTTCAATAACACCATTAAAAATAGATTTAACCAGCGGTATGGATTTAATACGTGAATGGTTTGATTAAAATACTTATAAGTTTAAATCTTTAAGTATTTTTTCTCTTTCTTCTCTAAGTTCGTTTAAAATCTTTTCATCAGTACATCCGTCTTTTTTTAACTGAGCTATTGTGCGTGTAATAGCTTCTAAATTGCTTTCTAATTGATTGATTGCCATAGTATATATTATAAACATTAAAGTATTTAAAGTTGAAACTTCAAAATAAAAATAGAATTATCAAGGATTTGAAATAATGAGCGACGATAACGTAAATAGACTTTTTACTCAATTTAAAAATAAATATGTAACTGTTGATTTAAGAGGAGATTACCAAACAGAAGGAACAATAATAGCTATCGATAATTACTTAAATCTTGTTTTAGAAAATGAAAACGGCCTTGAAACTATCAAAGGCGGAAACATTATCTTTATAAGTTTAAAAGAAGATTAGATATTTACTTCAATACCTAATATTTCTTTTCTACCCTTATAAACGTCCATCGCTATTTGAGCTGCACCAATTGCTCCAGACTCTTTAGAAATAACCTTTAAAGGATACTTGTTTTTGAAATACTTATTGATTTCGTCCTTAAAGTCAAATGGAGTGGTTGCACTGCCAATGGAACCTGTCAGAACTATTCCCTCAATATCGTTTTCACACACGACATCAAGACCTGCTATCTCCATTGCAACGGTCATGACCAATGTGTCAATGGCCAATTTGGCTTTCTCATCACCGGCAACATAATTTTCCAATAGCTGATCCTTCATGTTAGCCACTTTTCCATCGATTTCAGCGATTTTAATGGCTCCAGCATGTGAAAAGCAATCGTTTGCAGATGCATTGTTCTCATCGATGTCACGTATCATCTCCAAATCCAGCGGTCCGTGAACAATTCCCATGGCGCCAAGGCACGCATCGATTGCACCCTTGATTCTGCCGTCCTCAATGAGAATATCAACACTGTTGGATGAAATGTCGGCAACTATGAAATTGCTCCATCCGGTCTCTTTCACAGCATTATATGAAATGCTGACCTTTTCCGGACTTGCCTGATGAGAGTAGGCTGCCCTGAACAGTCGGTCCAATGAAGTGGAGTCCTTGTGAAGTCCAGGAATCATTACAGACGGAAGGTTCAGCTCTTCCAATTCATCGAAAACGCTGGTTCCTCCACCGGTGACCTTACCTGCACCGCTCATGGATAATATTCCACGGTCCTTGACCTTGTCAGTTGGTAAAATTTGGCTTATGCCATCGCCCATTGCGTATGTGATTGCCATTAATTTAACATCATCTAAATTAACACGTTTTTTAAGTTCTTCTGAGGCAGAAACAAGACCTTTCTTACTTTCCTCCCTTCCGATTTTAAAAACATCGACAATATCGCCCTCATCTGATATTATGCAAAAAGAGATTCCAGTTGTTCCATGGTCCATTCCAATAAATACCATGATTACCACACTAAATATAATATTAAAAATAAATAAAAAAAGAAAAAAAGACGTTTATTCGTCTTTTTGTAATCCACAAGCTTTTCTAAGTCTTTCTCCAACAATTTCGATTTCTTTTTGACCTTCAGCAGCTCTCATTTCTTTTAAGTTAGCGCCGTTGGTAGCGTTTTCTTCAGCCCATTGTTTTTTGAAAGTTCCGTCTTGGATTTCTTTTAAAACTGCTTTCATACCGTCTTTAGCTTCCTGGGTAATGATTCTATTACCTCTGGTTAATCCACCGTATTCAGCAGTGTTACTTACATCAGTCCACATTCCAGCAAAACCTTTTTCGTAAATCAAGTCTACGATGAGTTTTACTTCGTGGCAGGTTTCGAAGTAAGCGATTTCAGGTTGGTAACCTGCTTCGACCAAGGTGGTGAATCCAGCATTGATCAATTCGGTAATACCTCCGCATAAAACGGTTTGTTCACCGAATAAGTCGGTTTCAGTTTCTTCTTGGAAGGTGGTTTCTAAAACGCCTGCTTTGGTTAAGCCACATGCTTTTGCCATACCTAACGCTAATTGTAGTGCATCGCCGGTTGCATCTTGTTCGACAGCAACTAAACCAGGGATACCGAATCCTTCCTCATAGGTTCTTCTTACCATGGATCCAGGTCCTTTAGGTGCAAACATTACAATGTTTACGGTTTCGTCAGGTTTGATTAATCCAAAGTGGATGTTATAACCGTGAGAGAATGAGATAGTGTTACCGTCTTCAACGTAAGGTGCTATCTGTTCGTTGTAGACTTTTTCCTGAATTTCATCAGGGAGTAAAATGTGAATGATATCAGCTTCTTTTGAAGCATCTTCAATAGTTTTTACAGTCATTCCATCTTCTTTTGCTAAGTTCCAGGAACTGCCGTTTTCTCTTAAACCTACAATAACATTAGCTCCACTATCAGCCATGTTTCTAGATTGTGCTCTTCCTTGAGAACCATATCCAATTACTGCAATGGTTTTGCCTTCAAGAGCGTCTGTATTTACATCATCGTCGTAATACATTTTCATTTAAAATCATCTCTTAACTAATTAATTGATAAAATTTAAGATATCCAATAAAATATCAAATAATACATTTGACTTTTTATATTAATAAAAGTAACTTAAATCAAATAAAAAAAATAATTGAATAGATGGATTTAGTAACCATCTACTAAAACTTTCAACTCGCCGGTCACGATATCGATGATGAGACCGTGTACAGGCACGTCCGGAATCAATGGGTGATTCTTGATTTTGTCCACAACGTCTTTAACGTTTGCTTCCTCAGATTCGAATCCGCCGATCCATTCTGCAAGGTCATATTTTGCAATGTCCTCTTCCTTGATGCCCCTTTCAAGCATTTTTGCTTTCAAAGCTTCAGCATCTGCACCAGCCATACCGCATTCAGTGTGACCTACAACCATGACCTCTTCAGCTCCAAGGTTGTATAAAGCTGCTCCGATTGATCTAATTGCATCTTCACCTACAATTGAGTTTCCAGCGTTTCTAACTATCTTTGCATCTCCCCTTTTCAAACCGAGTGCAGGTTCAAAAAAGTCAATCAATCTGCAATCCATACAGGTTAAAATAGCTAATTTTTTAGCTGCATGGTGAGACATTTCTTCGCCTTCAAAGTTCTCTACAAATTCTTTGTTGTCCTTTAATACATCTTCCAATATAGTCATTTTATACCCCCCTTGACATAGCTGTGAGGCCAGTACGGGCTATTCTTTTAATTCCATAGCCCTCCAATAAAGATATGAATGCATTGATTTTCTGTTTATCTCCAGTGAGCTCAATTAATAGTGTTTCTTCTGTAACATCTAAGATATGTGCTTTGAAAATATTAGAATATTGCATTATTTCAGCTCTTGCCTGTGCATTAGGAATGGCTACCTTTACAAGGCACAATTCCCTTTTTACGGCAGTTTTAGTGATATCTTTAATCTTGATAACGTCAATTAATTTATTCAGCTGTTTTGTAACCTGTTCAAGACCCCTTTGATCTGCATGAACGGTGATTACCATACGGGATAGGCCTTCCACCTCTGAATTACCGACAGTGATGCTGTCAATGTTGAATCCTCTTCTATTGAACATTCCGGCCACTTTTTGCAAGACCCCCGGTTTATCTTCAACCAGTGTTGAAATAACGTGATATTTCTTATCCATCTAAATCACATCCTTTTCAAGTTTGTATTCACCAATCATCTCATTGATTCCCGCTCCAGGAGGAAGCATAGGCAATGCCTCTTCAGAGTCTATTACAACATTTAACAAAACAGGCTCATTATCCTTAATTGCACTTGATAAAGCTTCTTTGGTTTCGCCAGGCTTGGTGACTCTAACCCCATTGACACCGAAACTTTCCGCCAGCTTGACAAAGTCAGGACTGTTGCCCAATAGGGTTTGGGAGTGCCTTTCATTGTACAATAAGCTTTGCCATTGATATACCATTCCTAAGGTCCTGTTTTCCAAAACGACTGCAATTACCGGTATATCATACTCTTTTACGGTAGCCAATTCTTGACAAACCATCAGGAATCCGCCGTCACCATTGATTGATACGACAGTATCATCAGGACAGGCCACTTTAGCACCGATAGCTGCAGGGAATCCGAATCCCATGGTTCCAAGACCTCCTGATGAGATGAATTTGCGTGGCTTTTGAGTGTCAAAGAAATGTGCAGCCCACATTTGGTTTTGACCGACATCAGTTGTTAGAATCGCTTCTGGATTTAAAGCCTCAGCAATTTCCTTTATAACGGTTTGCGGTTTTAAAGGAACATCATCATAAGTGACGCGAGGAAGTAACTCTTTCTTCTTCTGCTTGATCATATCAGCCCATTCGTTTACTTCAGATGATGACTTATAATCTTTTAAAACTTTATTTAATGAGGATAATGTATTTCTAGCGTCTCCTACAATCGGCAAATCAACTTCCACATTCTTACCGATTTCCGCAGGGTCAATATCAATATGAATTACTTTTGTATCTGGCGCGAAACTGTCCAGTCTACCAGTGGTTCTATCTGAAAATCTTACACCAATAGCTATTAACAAATCAGATTCATTAATATAATCATTTGAAACTTTCCTTCCATGCATTCCAAGCATACCTAATGCCAAATCACTGGTTTCATCAAAAGCTCCCTTACCTAAGAGTGAAGTCATTACCGGAGCGTTAATTGTTTCCGCAAGTTTTTTGAGTTCGCAACATGCGTTTGAAATAATAACTCCTGCACCGGCTAAAATCATAGGCTTTTTGGATTGCTTAATCAACTCACTGGCTTTTTTGATTTGTCTGATATTACCTTTTACAGTTGGATTGTAACCAGGTGTCTCGATTAAATCATCCTTGAACTCTGTCAGTTCACCTTCCTGAACCTCTTTTGGAACGTCGATTAAGACAGGACCCGGTCTTCCAGTGGAAGCTATTTCAAAACTGGATTTGATTATTGAAGGTATCATATCCGGATTTTTAGGTTGATAGCTATATTTAACGATTGGCATTGTTATACCAATTATATCCGCTTCCTGAAATGCATCATTTCCAATTAAATGAGTAGGAACTTGACCAGTAATAGCCACAATTGGAGAAGAATCCATGTAAGCTGTTCCTATACCAGTTACAAGATTGGTTGCACCAGGACCGGAAGTTGCCAAACACACACCCACACGACCAGATGCTCTCGCATAACCGTCAGCTGCATGAGCTGCGCATTGTTCGTGTCTAACTAGTATATGATCCATGTCCGCATCATATAGCATGTCATAAAACGGTATGGTTTGTCCGCCAGGATAACCAAATATTGTTTTAACCCCCATATTTTTGAGGGATTCAATTATTGCTTCTCCGCCTCTCATTGTAAAAACCTTTTAATTTATTATAACAATACTATGAATACAAAAATATATATAATTATTGAATTAATACTAATGTTAGCAAGTTGTGTGATACAATGAATTTCACTAAATATCTATGCCACAGAATGCCTGAAAGGAGCTTTTTCATAAAAGGCCATCAGTTTCCGGTTTGTGCAAGATGCACAGGATTTTATACCGGACTGATGATTTATCTAATTGTGAATCTCTTCTATAAGCACCCCTATGACTGGAACATGCTGTTCATTTCAATGGTTCTTATGGTGCCTGTGGCAATAGACGGTTTCACACAGTACTTCGGTCCAAGGGAAAGCACAAATACATTAAGATTCATAACAGGCTTTATTGGTGGAATAGGCCTTATAATCTTTTTAAAAATAATAATAAGGTGGATTATTTATGTTTTGTAAAAACTGTGGAGAAGAAAATCCGGAAAATGCAGTCTATTGTAGAAACTGCGGAACAAAATTAATAGAAGAAGTGAAAAAAACAGAGGTAATCGAGACCCCTCCAACACATAACAACCAAAATACTTCAAATACAAACACAAATTCATCATCCAGCGGTAGTTCAGACTGGATAGGGTGCTGTCTATGTTTAGTTGCTATATTTATAATTTTTGCAATATTTGGAGGATTATAACATTCTAATCCTTCATATAATAATATAAAACGGCCTTTTGGGCATGCATCCTGTTTTCAGCCTCGTCATAAATCACAGATTGTGGTCCGTCAATGACTTCTGCTGTAACTTCCTGACCCCTGATGGCAGGCAGGCAGTGCATGAAAATGGCCCCATCATTAGCAAGGCTCATCAAATCGGAGTTAACTTGGAATGGTGCAAAATCTATTTCTCTTTGTTTTGCTTCGGCTTCATCACCCATACTAACCCATACGTCAGTGAAAACCGCATCAACATTTTGCAAGGCCAAACCGATATCATCAGTTATTGTTATTTCGGTGTTGTTATCGTCAGCATACTCTTGAGCAGTTTTTAAAATGTCTTCATTTGGCTCATATCCTTTAGGGCAAGCCAGGGACATGTCCATTCCGAGCAATGGAGCAATTAATAATAGGGAATTTGATACATTGTTTCCATCACCAACGAAGCAGATCTTTTTGCCTTCCCAATCGCCCAAATGTTCTTTTATTGTTAACATGTCGGCCAACGCTTGGCAAGGATGTTCCAAGTCAGTCAATCCGTTAATGACAGGCACGTCAGCATGTTTAGCTAACTCCTCAACATCAGAGTGTTTAATTGCACGAATCATTATTCCGTCAACGAAACGGCTTAAGACCTTAGCGGTGTCAGAAATCGGTTCACCTCTACCCATTTGCAAATCATTGGATGACAAAAAGATTGCTCTTCCACCCAGTTGATACATTCCAACGTCAAATGAAACTCTGGTACGAGTAGATGACTTTTGAAAAATCATTGCCAATGTTTTGCCTTCAAGAGGCTTTTCTTCCATTTCTCCCGCTTTAATTTTACTGGCTAAATCCAAAATGTATTTAACATCATCCTTAATATCGCTAACAGACAACAAACTGCTCATTTAAAATTCCCCTCTAATCTTAAGAAAAATAATTATATCTAGGTAATGTATATTAAATGTTTCTATGGGTCCATTTTAAATTTAATATCTCTAAGAGTGGAAATTACAGGGACCAAAAAATACAGATAAATGAAATTGTTTGATATATTGTAATCTAGAAGGTTTATAAGGACTGTAAGCCCCATTATAATGTAAAATGTGTTGTAAATATATTTTTTCTCACTATCTGAAGGTTTGTTTTCTAAAAATCCCCTGTTTGAAGCATATCTGAACATTAACAGGAAGAAAATAATTGTTAACAGTATATTTATTCCAAGAACCACATTGGCCAGGAAAAATTGGGAGTAATTTCCTACAACCGAGGTTGAAAACGGAATGAATGAAATTGAAGCCAGATAAAATATACTTAGCCACAAATAAGGAATGTTCAAATTGGTGATTTTCATGAATTCGTGGTGATACAGCCAGAATGAGCTGACCAATATAAAACTGACAAGAGTGATTCCGATTGTTGGAGTTATTGACTGGAGAAATGATGCAAAGTCCGCTGAGGAGGATATGACTATCTCAGGCAATGCGATACCGAAAACCAAAAGAGTCATTACCATTCCGAAAATACCGTCAGTCAAGCCGAGTATTCTACCGGGATCAACATCCATGTCTTTTTCAAATGACCGTTTGAGCTTTTCGTAATAACTCATTTTGATGTCGTCCAACTTTTCCTCAACAGCCGTATTGGAGTATTTTTCTTGAATATCCTCTTTAAGGTCATTGATTTTTTGAAGAGTCTCATCATCCAAATCATCGGTTAAATTCCAAAGGGCATCGCTGAGCTCTCCTTTTAAATCTTCAAAATCTACTGGGTCTTTAATATCCTCTTCAGAAATAAACATCACCTAAAAATAAAAAAAGAAATTTAGTTTAAAATTTCTTTCATGTGTTCCACACGCTTATTCACAAGTTCTGTTGTTCCCACATCTCTTCTGTGGTAAACATTACCCTTAACAAATCCGCATGCCTTTTCAGCTATCTTTTCAGCTTCCTCGATGCTGTCACCACTGGCCACTATACCCAAAGCTCTTGAGCCAGACAAGTGGATTCCATCATCTTCAGCTGAAACAGCCGCATAGAAGACCTTTGCGCCCATTTCCTCAATTGCCTGTTCATCGACTTCGATTAACTCGCCAGCATATTGGGTTTCAGGATATCCGTCAGGCACGATGTATTTACATACGCTAGCCTTGTCCTCGAATTCTACCTTATCAAGAGTGCCGTCGACAATAGCTTGGCAAACATCAATTAATGGAGTTTTAAGTAAAGGTAAAACGTTCATTGCTTCAGGATCGCCGAATCTTGCATTATATTCAATGAGTTTAGGTCCGTTAGCTGTCAGCATGAATTGACCATATAAAATTCCTTTGTAAGGTTCTGCTTCCTTAGCAATTGCTTCAATGGTTGCCTGCATGATTTCAACCGCTTTATCATAATCTTCCTGAGTTAAGAATGGCAATAATCCACCTACATCAGAGTATGAACCCATTCCACCGGTGATTGCGCCGACATCTCCTTCAAATGCATGAGGATGGTCCTGTGCTGCAGGCATTGGTGCCAAGTTTTCACCGTCACAGAACGCTTGGATAGTGAATTCCTCACCTATCAATCTTTCTTCAATGATTACTTGGGCAAATCCACCCATCACATTGTCAATAACTTCACATGAGTATTCCTTTGCTTCCTCATTATCTTTAAGATGGTCTCCGACGATTTTTACCCCTTTACCACCTGTTAATCCTACAGGCTTTACTACAACATCCTGATCGAATTCATCCAGGAATGCTGATACGTCTTCTGAATTGTCAAATACCTTATAGATTAATGACCCTTCGATTTCATAGTCCTCAAAGAGTTTTCTCATGAATGATTTGTCAGTTTCAATTCTTGCCGCACTTTGGGTTGGTCCCACACATTTGATTCCATTTTTTTCAAGCTCATCGACTATTCCTTTTCCGAGTGGAGCTTCAGGACCTATAAATGCAATGTCTATACCCTTTTCAACGGCATATTCGGCTACCTTTTCAACTTCACCCTCATCTCCTTGCTTGAATTCAGCAATTTTTGACATTCCAGGGTTGACTTTACTCATGTAGCAATACAATTCAACATCATCTTTTAAACCATCAGCGATAGCATGTTCACGGGCACCAGTTCCAACAACTAAAACCTTCATAATAAATTCTCCTATTGGTTTATATTTTATTGTTAAAAATATTTATAATTATTTTTTTTAAAAAAAACTATTATATATTAAAAATTATATAGTTTAAATTGGTGAGGAACTATGAGAAATAATAACATTATAATTATAGCATTGATTGTTATTGTCTTAATAGTCTTAGGTGTTTTTGTATTTACCCACTTGCCATCAGCAAGCCATGACGGTAAAATGAATACCCAAATAGACTTTTTAAGCCAAAGCACATTGAAAAATGGTGAAGCAGTGCAATTCTTACTTAAAGACGAACAGAATAACGCATTAGGAACTCAAAACATTACTATTACTTTTGTAGAAAACGGTGTCAACCAAACCTACTCTGTCATTACAGATAATGAAGGTAAAGCATCACTTGTTTTAAACAATGAAAATCCAGGAAGCTATGATGTAATCGTTTCATATAACGGAACCGCAAAATACAACGGATGCAGCGCAAAACAAACAATTAACGTTGAAGAGGGAGCAGCTGAAACTACAGAAGCTTCAAATTCCGGTTCTCAACCTGCTACACAAAGCAACTCAAGCGCAGGTACATCAATGTATAATAATGGAAACTCCTCAAGCGCTCAATTATACTATGACAGCCAATACAATTTCTATTATGATCAAAATGGTATAATTCGTGGCGGACAAAATAACGGATACTCCGCAGACTACATTAGAGACATCTATGAGTCTGGAAACATGGTTGACGAAGAGGGTAACTTACAATAAACCCCCTCTCTTTTTCTTTTTTTTTGAAAAATATTTTTTACACCACTACATTTAAATACTTACACTTGCATATACAAGAGTATAATTGCATATGCAAGAGAGGTAAAGCATGGAAAAAAATGAAAATGTAGAAATGATAACAGGTGACCCTAAAAAGGCGATAAACAAACTATCAATCCCAATTATAGCCAGTATGTTTTTGATATTCGCAAATAACATTATTGACAGCATATGGGTTGCGGGACTTGGGGCAGAACCCCTGGCCGCACTGGGATATGTCACACCCCTGTTCATGATAATGGTCGGATTCGGAAACGGACTAGGAGCCGGTGGTAACTCACTTATATCAAGATACATTGGAGCTGAAGACAAGCATTCAGCAAACAATGCTGCAATACATAACCTGATTTTGAGTTTTATAGTCTCAATAATCATTACTGTCATATTCCTGACATTCCTTAAGCCATTGCTTGTCCTAATGGGCGCATCATCCGTCTTGGATTATGCAATGGAATACGCTTTCATCATATTCGCATGGACATTTGGACTTTTGGTTCCTCCAATTGTCGGAGGGGCATTCAGGGCTGAAGGAGATATCAAAAGAGCCACAGTCCCAATAGCACTGGCTGCGATAATAAACATGATTTTGGATCCTATCTTCATTTATGTGCTGAACATGGGAATTGCAGGGGCAGCTTGGGCAACAGCAATCGGACCATTCATAAGCCTACTGTTAATGTTCTACTGGATATTCGTTAAAAAAGACACCTACCTTTCTTACAGCAGGAAAGACTTCCATAACAACTTCAAAATGTATAAGGATATCCTAGTGGTAGGTATTCCGGCAAGTCTCGAACAGCTGGTATTGTCCGTCCTTACAATATTCGTAAACTACATGCTCACAATAGTGTCCGGACCGACCTCAGTGGCCGTCTATACCGCAGGATGGAGAATAGTGAACATCGGAATGCTTCCGGCAATAGGAATCGGAACCGCCGCAATATCAGTTGCCGGAGTGGCATATGGAGCTCGCAAATACGAAAACCTAAGGGTGACCGCAAGATATGCGGTGAAAGTGGCTCTAATAGCATCAATAATCGTCTGCATAATTCTATATGTATTTGCAAACCAAATCGCATTGATATTTTCATATTCAGAAAACAGTGCAGGACTGGCACCCATGATAGCCGGTTTCCTACAGATAATGTGCCTGTTCATCCTATACGTGCCGTTTGGTGCAAGTGCAGGTAACGTGTTCCAGGGAGTTGGAAAAGGAACAATATCATTTTTCCTAACAACATTCAGGGAATTCATACTTGTGCTTATATTTGCATACCTTTTGGGATTCACATTCCACATGGGAGAATTCGGAATATACTGCGGAATGCTCCTTGGAGGGGGAATAGGTTCCCTGATATGTTATGCATGCATTGAACTGTACATCAACAAGCTGATAAGGGGTAGGGAACATGCCGTTTGATAAGGATATACCGACATCCCCATTGGTTTCACTGCTTCACAGGAAGCAAACAGCATTTCTAAACAACAGGCTAAAGGACGTTGACTTGAGTTCAGGATTATACCCGTTATTGGTAAAATCCTATAAGAACGAGGGAATAAGCCAGGAGGAACTGGCCGACGCCCTGCACATCAACGAAAGTACAGTGACAAGAAACCTCGAAAAGCTTGAAAATAAGGGATTGATAACCAAAACCCCACAGAAAAGGAAAAAGATTATAAATGTAACAGCTGAAGGGGCCAAAATAGCCCAAACTGTTATGGACTATGATGATGAGTGGGATGAAAAGATAAGAAATTCCTTAAGCGATGAGGAATATGGCGATTTCAGAAAATCACTTATAAAAATCTGTGAGGATTTAATATGAACGAAACTATAGAAAACCTAAAAAGCAGAAGAAGTATCAGAAAATTCAAGGACGAACAGATAACAGACGAGGAACTGAAAACAATCCTAGAGGCAGGAACCTATGCGCCAACCGGAAGAGGTGCCCAATCACCAAAGATTGTTGTAATCCAAAATCCTGAAACAATCAAAGAATTCTCAGCATGGAACAGAAGCTTCTTCCCAACAGAAGTGCCGGAAGACTTGGATCCGTTTTATGGCGGTAAAACATTGCTCATTGTTTTGGCAAATACCGAATGGCCAACCTGGAAGGAAGACGGTTCAAGCGTATTGGCGGTTCTCGTTAACGCAGCACATGCCGTTGGTCTCGGATCATGCTGGATACACAGGGCATACGACGAATTCCATAGCGAAAAGGGAAAAGAGCTATTGAAAGAATGGGGAATTCCTGAAAGTTATGAGGGAGTAGGCCACGTTGTGTTGGGATATCCTGACATGGACGCTCCGGAACCATTGCCTAGAAAAGAAGACTACATCCACTTTGTGGATTAAAAAAAAGAAATTAAAGATGAGTTAATTTTACTCATCTACATTTTTTCAGGTGCACTTACACCTAAAATGTCTAAAGCGTTTTTAATAGTTATTTTTGCTCTATCAACCAAAATCAGTCTGGTATCTTCCACATCAGAACCAATTACCTGTTCTGTTTTGTAGAACTTGTTGAATGAGCCTGCCAAATCCTGTGCGTATTGTGTGATATTGTGAACCCTCTTTTTGTTAGCACAATCTTCAACCACCTGTGGGAATTTAGCGATTTGGCGAATCAAGTCTTGTTCCGCCTCGTCAGGACTCCATTCATCGCTGACTGTTAATGAGCTAATGTCCTTGCCTGATTTCTTAAGCAATTTGCATGCCCTTGCATGTGCATATTGGATGGATGCGCAGCCTCTTTCAAAGCTTAATGCCTCATCCCACTTGAATGTCAAGTGCTTTTCAGGGGACAGTTTTGCAATGAAGAATCTTACGGCACCGATACCGATATCCTCTGCCATAGGAGCGATTTCATCATCGGTCAAGTCAGGGTTTCTTGACTTGATTTCATCGGTTGCCCTTTTGACGGCCTCATCAATCAAATCATCAACAGATACGAATTTACCTCTTCTTGTTGACATTGATCCTTCAGGCAATGTGATGAACTCGTAGAATATTACTTCAGGAGGTGTCTGTCTGAATATCTCTTCAAATATTACCTTGATTTGTTTTGCGGCCAACTTATGGTCTGAGCCTAAAATGTCAAGTACTGTATCTCCCAAAGTGGCTTTGTATTTGTGGTAAGCCAAATCACGAGTTGAATAAAGTGATGTGCCGTTTGAACGGCGCAATACAAATTCCTTTTCAATGTTGAAGTCTGTGAGATCGATGTAGAGAACATCATCCTCACGGGTGAACCCTTCCCTTTGGATATATTTTACAAGGTCGTCGACTTCACCGCTTCTTATGAACTGTCCTTCCCATACAAAATCATCGTGATTTATATTAATTCTTTGAAGTGTTTCCTTCATTCCGGAAAGACAACTTGAAACTACTTGCTCGAAGATTGCATTTAATTCCTCGTCTTCGCCTTCTTCATATTTTTGAATTAATTCATCTACCTTGTTTGCTAAATTTTCATCCTCTTCAACAGCCTTGTTGGCATCATAGTATAGCTTTCCGATTTTGTGGTCTAATTTCTCACCTTCATAATCCTCAATCTTTAGGCCACATTCGGTTATGCCGCACACGATGATTGCAATCTGCCTTCCCATATCGTTAACATAATATTGGGTTTCGACGTCCCTTCCTGCAAGTTTCAAAAGCCTTGCAAGGGAATCACCGAAAATGGAGTTTCTGATGTGTCCGATGTGCAATGGACCATTCGGATTTGCTGAAGTGTGTTCCAAAATAATCTTTTCGTCATATTCCGGAAGCTGACCGTAGTTCTCGTCAACCTTTTGCAACAACAATTTTGAGAACTTGTCATAATCTATGAAGAAATTGACATAAGGTCCAAAGTTTTGAACTTTAGAGAAGATTTCCGGAACTTCAATCTTTTCGACTAGTTCCTTTGCAACTTCAGGAGGTGAAGTTCTCAACTTTTTAGTAAGTGCAAAAGCGATAGTACTTGCAAGATCCCCTAATTTAGGATTAGGAGGAAATTCCAGTTTAAAATCCCTATCAATTTCAACATCATATTGATCTAATGCCTTATTGATGGCATCAATAGCTTGTTTTTCAATTTCAAAATACATTAACTCACCTTATAATAATTATAAACCTCTTAGCCAGAGGGAAAGATAACCAATTTTTGGAATGACAACCAAATTATCGCCTAATGTCACTACTTTTTCCTGTATTTGGCTTGCTTTAACATAATAAGGGTCTGCACGGTCATTGTTATCCCCCTTAATCACATACATCGTAGTTCCATTAATGTCCGTAATGTTGATGACCCTGTGAATCACCGGCTGGTCATACCATGCCGCATCATAAACGACAACATCACCCACTTGCACCTCTTCAGGGTTGAACTCATCAATGCCAAAGAAATTGGCCTTTTGAACCATCACGATGTCTCCCCTGTAAAATGCAGGTTCCATACTTCCTGAAACAACCACATTCAAGTGTTGTGCGGCAATCAAGACAATAATAAGAATTATTGCATAGGATGCAACTTCTTTCCAATCGATTTCCATTATATTACCTTCTTCTTTTTTTGAATGCTGCTCCCAATCCTAATTCAATAGCATCAGAAGTCTTTTGTAAATCCTCCATACTATGAGCATTTGAAATGAAATTACACTCAAATTGAGATGGAGGGATGAATATGCCTTCTTTCAATAATGTCTTAAAGTATCTCAAGAATATCTTTCTGTCAGATTCCTGCGCATCGGCATAATTGTAAACTGGTGCAGGATTGAAATAAATTTGAAACATTGAAGCGAGTCCAACAGGCTGAACGTTATAGCCCTCATCATCAATGATTGATTGAATGTTTCCTCTAAGGAAATTGCCTTTTCTTTCCAATTCCTTATAGAAAGAGTCATCCAATTGTGCCATTGTGGAAATGCCCGCCTGGACAGATATCGGATTTCCGGAAAATGTTCCTGCCTGATAAACCGGACCTTGTGGAGCTATCAATTCCATAATCTCTTTTTTACCACAGAATGCTCCCATTGGAAGTCCTCCACCGACAATCTTACCCAATGTGGTTAAATCAGGAGTGACGCCATAATATTCCTGAGCTCCTCCACGGGAAGCTCTAAAACCGGTGATCACCTCATCAAATATTAAAACTATGTTATTCTCTTCTGTGATTTTTCTAATAAACTCTAAAAATCCTGGTTTTGGTTCAATGCAACCGACATTACCCATTACCACTTCCATAATGATACAGGCAATGTTTTCTCCTTCTTTCTCAATCAGTTCGGTGAGAGCCTCTTCATCATTGAACGGGACTGACAATGTGTTTTTAGTAGTGTCTTCAGGTATGCCCGGACTGTCAGGAAGAGTTGCAGCTCCGGAACCGCCTTTAACAAGCACATAATCATGAGCTCCATGATATGCCCCTTCAAACTTAACTATCTTGTCCCTGCCTGTGAAACCACGTGCCAATCTGATTGCACTCATTGTGGCTTCGGTTCCACTATTACAGAATCTCACCATTTCAGCGGATGGAATCCTGTCAATGACCTCTTTTGCAAGGGTAATCTCATTTTCGGTAGGAGCGCCATAGGCTGTACCGATAGTCAATTGGTTGGAAACTTCCCTTACAACTTTAGGATTAGCATGACCCAAAATTAAAGGACCATAAGCTAAACAATGGTCTATGTAAGTTTTACCATCTTCATCTGTGATTTTAGATCCACCAGCACTTTTAACAAAAAATGGATAAGGTTTAAAAGCCCTTACAGGAGAATTTACTCCGCCAGGGAAATACTTTTTTGATTCATTGAACAATTCTTCGGAATACATTTTATCACACTATAAATGTTGTATTAATGAGTTTACACATGCTACAGCAATCGGTGTTCCGCCTTTAGGTCCTTCAACAATAATGTTTGGAATTTCTGAATTGTGTAAAGCCTCTTTTGAATCTGCGGCTCCTACAAAACCAACTGGAACTCCGACAATAGCTTTAAGATTCATTTCACCTTTTGCATATAAGTCCATAGCTTCAAAAACAGCGGTTGGAGCATTACCTGAAACGACAATACCTTCAAAATCATTTGAAGCTGCATAACGCATTGCTGCAGCCGCTCTTGTAATCTGATTTTCCTTTGCGATTTTGACTACTTCCTCGTTTTTGATATAACACTCAACTTCCCCTTCATATCTTGTGATTCCATATTTAACCATGTTAATGTCAGTTAAAATGGTCTCCTTATTTCTAAGGGAAGCCATAGCTGCATCTACAAAATCGGGACTGATTTTAACCAATTTTGCATATTCAGGATCTGCAGTTGAGTGTACAATCCTTTCAACGATGTCTCTTTCTATAGGTTCTAAATCTTTGACATCATCTCCAATAAGGCCACGGATAATTTCACGACTTTTGTTTGCAATATCCAAACCTTGTTTAGTTGATGCACCCATGAACATTTTGTCTGTCATAAACTAATTTTTGAATTATATATATGTTAAATATTTTGTTAGTTTATATAAAATAAAATCAAAATGCTGATTGGAAATTATTTTTCACTGGCTGAAATACCTGCCAGGTACCCTGTTGAAAATGCAATTTTAAGATTATACCCGCCGGTAGGTCCATGAGCATCCAAAACCTCACCTGCAAAATATAAACCTGGTGTTAATGTAGACTCCATTGTTTTTGGGTTTATATAATCCAAATCAACACCACCAATAGTTATTTTGGCCAATTTGCTGTTGAAACCAGTGATTTTAAAAGTGAATCTCTTAAGATTTTCAATCAATTTATTCTTGCTTTTCTTATTGATTTGGGATAATATAATGTCCTTTTCAATTCCTATTTCATCTAAAAAGAAATTGATGAAGCTGTTTGTCAAAAATAGTTTCAAGTAGTTTTTCAAGTGGGTCTTGCCCTTGGCTTGAAAGTCTTTTGTGAACTTCTCCTTCAGATTTTCACGTGAAAATTCCGGGCATAAATCAATAGCTATCTCCAAATCCAAATCGGGCTCATTTTCTAATAAGCTATATGTTATATCTCGGGATATCTCATTGCTCAGGTTTATGATGCCTGGGCCTGTCAGGCCAACATGTGAAAACAATACATTTCCCCTGACCTTGCTTTTCTTATAACTTATAATGACATCATACAGTGTTACTCCCGCAATATCTGACAAATCCCTTTTGGTTATCAATGGAGTGAGGCCATATTTGATGTCTGTTATAGGATGTGAAGTCAATGAGTAATTACTGATGTTGCAGCCCGTTTGCGGGTAGGTTACTCCGCCTGTGGCGATGATGATCTTCTCCGCTTTGATTTCATCATTGATGATAAAGCCTTCAGTTATAGTTTTAACTTCGAAGTTATAAGTTATACTTACATCTTCAAGAAGTTCGGTCAGACCATCAAGGACATCCCTTGATTTTCCGCTTTCGGGAAAAATTCTATTGTCATCCTCCTCAACAAAATCAAAATCAAAAAGCGCGAGTAAATCCTCGTTTGTAAATGAGTAAAATGAGTGTTTTAAAAAGTTTTTATTGTTAAAAAAAGTTAATAGCTGTTTGATTGGTTTGGAATTTGTAATATTGCATCTTCCACCTCCAGTCAAGAGTAGCTTGCGACCTAACTGGGAGTTTTTTTCAAGCAATATCACATTAGAGGAATTTTGACTGGCTGCGATTGCAGCCATGATTCCTGCTGGTCCTCCACCAATAATAGCTATATCGTATTCCTTCATAGAATCTAAGGAGTTAATCTGTGTCTGTCCCTTGGGAAGAGTACACATTCACGGATGTTTTCAGCACCGGTAAGTACCATGGTTAATCTGTCAGCACCGACTCCCCAACCTGCGTGTGGAGGCATTCCGTATTCAAACGCTTTCAAGTAGCTGCCAAATCCTGCAGGGTTCAATCCTCTTTCCTCGATTTGTTTTACGAGCAAGTCATATTGGTGTACACGGGTAGCACCTGAGGATAATTCTAAATTGTTATACATTAAGTCAAATGCATGAGAGTATTGTTCTTCGCCTTCAACAGGCATTACGTAGAACGGTTTGATTTCACTAGGCCATCTGGTAAGGAAGTAGAATCCTCCCATTGTGTCTCCTAAAGCCTTTTCAGCTTCACGGGATAGGTCTTCTCCCCATTCCATAGGAACATCTTTTGAGTTTACGATGTCAACGGCTTCATCATAGGTGACTACAGGGAAATCCCCTTTAGGAACTTCAAGCTCATGACCCAATACAGCCAATTCGTCAGCACAGTTTTCGTTGACGTCTTTCAATACATTGATGAGCATGTCGTTTAGGATTTTCATTACATCTTCATCATCAGCAAATGAAGCTTCTGCATCTATGGAAACGGCTTCGTTCAGGTGTCTGAGTGTATCATGCTCTTCTGCTCTGAAAATCTGACCGATTTCAAATACCTTGTCCATTCCAGCAGCCATCATCATCTGCTTGTACAGTTGTGGGGACTGGCCTAAAAATGCCTCTTTTTCAAAGTATGTAATCGGGAATAATTCTGTTCCTCCTTCGGTAGCAGATGCCACTAATTTAGGAGTGTTGATTTCATAAAATCCATTATCATAGAAGTAATCTCTTATGGTATGGAACATTTGTCCTTTGATTTTGAAAATAGCAGAAACGTTTTCCTTTCTGATATCCAAGAATCTTGAATCTAATCTTGTGTCTATTCCTGCTTTTACCTTTTCTGTTGGATCCATCGGTAAAGGTTGGTTAGCCAAGTTCAATACTTTGACTTCTTTAGGAATGATTTCAACACCGTTTGGTGCTTTTCCAGCTTCCTGTACTAAACCTTTTATCGCTACAACGGACTCTTTTCTGAATTCTCTTAATTCTTCCATTATTTTTTCGTCAACTTTTTTGCTTGGAGCGGTTACTTGAACTCTGCCTGTAACATCACGAATGATGACAAACATGATCCCGCCGAAATCACGGATTTCGTGCACCCAACCCATGATTGTGATGTCACTGCCTGCAATTTCAGGAGTACATTCACTAGCGTAGTTTGTTCTTCTCCAATCGTTTAATAAACCTTGCAAATTATTCACCTCGAGGTTTGTAAAAATAATTTAATTAAATTATTAAAAATTTAAAAATAAGTGTTGTCTAAGTTTATAGGAAAAACCCATAAACTACTACCAGATTAGACAACTGTTTATTACCTGATTTCTTTCTTGTATAGAAAGTGGCGAATATGAAAAAACATATTCTATAATAAAATAGAATAACATAATATATAAAGTTAACTAAACTATTCAATAACAAGTTATTTTTAAAAATAAAGATATGATTAATTATTAAATATAAAAAATAAGGATTATGAGAAGAAATTAAGATAAAATAAGAAAATATACATTAAATAAAAAGAATTAAATAAGGTTGGGAAGAGTTACGCAAAACTTCCAGCTGGTAGACCTTGAAAAATCAAGAACCAACCTTACAAAATTCATCAGTCATAAGAGATTACCCTAGCCACGGTAATGATTATAGATTACAATGACATCAAGCATAATCAATACTATGTCAAGTACAACCAGAATACCTAACAGAACCATCACCTCCAATACAAGAGGAAAAATAGACATACATAACTAGATTTCCAATCAGGCAATTAAGTTATTAATTCATCTATTGAGTGAAATATATAAAAATCATGATATTTAAATAATGTAGAATCTGTTTTAGCAAAATTAAAGTTATTTCATAAAGTTATAAATGAATTGAAAAATTGTAATGAAAATAAAAAAAGCGGATAAGATATCAGAACTTATCCTTATCCAATGTTTTGACAACCTTGGCAGGAATGCCGACAGCAACCTCATAGTCGCCAATGTCCTTTGTAACGATGGCACCGGCACCGACAATCGCATATTCCCCGATTGTAACACCAGGAAGGATGCTTGCTCCTGCACCGATCCATGCTCCCTTTTTGATGTGAATAGGTTTACATGTTAGAACTTGCCTGTCATACTCATCGTGGTTGTTTGAGAGAAGCTGAACATTTGCGGCAAGCATGACATCATCCTCGATTGTTATTCCGCCACGGGCCATCAGTAATGAGTTGGAGTTGATGAAAACATTATTGCCCACTTTCAGACGGTCAAATGCCGCACCAGCAATAGGAGCCATGATTTGACTGTTTTCACCTAAATTATCGCCCAACAGCTCTTTTAAAAGACTGTTGTACTCATCGGTGTTTGGCATTGTGTGATTGAGCTTAAAAACTATTTCTGCCATTTCACCGGCCTTGGTCATTTCCTCTTCAGTCATTTCCCTCATGTCAACTCTTTCAAAATCCATCTAATCATCCCTTAATCTTGTTTTGAATGAGTTTGCATGTGCAAAGAATCCCTCATATTCAGCAATCGGAACAGAAGTTTTTGAAAGTTCTTTCAAACCGTCTCTGGTAAGTCTTTGAACGGTAGGCTTTTTGATGAAGGCTTCAGTGGACAGTCCGGAATACATTTTGGCCCCGCCGCCTGTAGGCAATACGTGGTTTGTTCCGGATCCATAGTCTCCAGCGGCAACAGGTGAATAAGCGCCTAAAAAGATTGAACCCGCATTGTTGATGTGTGATAATGTTTCGTCATCGTCCTTGGTGGATATGATTAAATGTTCAGGAGCGTATTCGTTTGTAACGTAAATTGCTTCCTCAAATGTGTCTGTGATAATGATTTTTCCACTTTTTGATAATGACTCTTCAATGATTTCGCGTCTAGGAGCGGATTCGGTTAATTTCTTAACGAATTCATCTGTTTTGAGAGCTAAATCTTCACTATCTGTCACTAAAAAACATGAAGCGTTAGGATCATGCTCTGCCTGTGCCAAAATATCTGTTGCTAAAAATTCAGGATTTGCAGTTTCATCAGCTAAAATCAGCACTTCAGACGGACCTGCCGGAAACTCAATATCTACTTGACCATAGACAAGTTTCTTTGCGGCAGTGACAAATATATTTCCAGGACCAACAATCTTTTCCACTTGAGGAATTGATTCGGTTCCATATGCAAGCGCTGCAATTGCCTGTGCTCCTCCAACCTTATATATCGCATCGGCACCTGCAATGTCGGCTGCAACCAAAATTGCATCAAGGATCTTGCCGTCCTTTTGTGGAGGGGTGACACAAACCACATTTTCAACCCCTGCGATTTTTGCAGGTATCACTGTCATTAATATTGATGAAGGATATGCCGCTCTTCCGCCAGGTATGTAGCATCCTGCTGAGTTAATCGGCCTTACAATCTGGCCGGCAACTATTCCGGGATTGACTTCCATTTCCCATTCAGATGGAATTTGCTTTTTATGAAATCTTTCGATATTATTTGCAGCATTTTTCAAAGCGGTCAATAATTCATCATCCAATGTTTCATATGCCTCTTCAATTTCATCTTTGGATACTTTCAAATTTTCTATTAGAACACCATCAAATTTTTCAGTATATTGGCGAATTGCCTTATCTTTTTCTATTCGAACATTTTCCAAAATCTCAGATACTGTCCCCAAAACATTATTGACATCCTGTTCTGACCTTTTAATTGTATCTTCCAAATCAATTTCAGAGTATTTTAATATTTCCATGATTACACTACCTTAAAATAGCACCGGTGTCTGCTGAGTGAACAAGCTTTTGATATAATGCCAACCATCCTGAAACATCACTTTCAGGGTGTTTAACTTCTTTTAACCTTGCTTCGATTTCTTCATCGGACAACTCGACACTGATGGATCTGTTCTCAATGTCTATTTCTATGATGTCACCATTTTGAATTGCAGCAATAGGTCCGTCTTCCCTTGCCTCAGGGGATACATGTCCGATACATGGCCCTCTGGTTCCTCCTGAAAATCTTCCGTCGGTTATAAGTCCGACATCCTTGATGTTCATTCCTGCAAGAGCGGAAGTAGGGTTTAACATTTCACGCATTCCAGGTCCTCCTTTAGGCCCTTCATATCTGATTACCACAATGTCACCCTCTTCGATTTCGTGGTCAAATATTGCCTTTGTAACGTCCTCTTCTGAATCATATACCTTTGCAGGCCCTTTAAGATGCATTAAGTTATCTGCAACAGCACCTTTTTTAACTACACTGCCGTTAGGTGCAAGATTACCTTTAAGGATTGCTATTCCCCCATCTTTATGTACAGGATTATCTAAAGTATGGATAACATCGGTGTTTTTGTTTTCAACACTTTCCAGGTTCTCAGCAATAGTCTTTCCTGTTACGGTCAGCTGATTGGTGTCAATCTTATCTCCCAATGTTTTAAGAACTGCCTGGATACCACCGGCCAGGTGCAGGTCCATCATTGAATCCTCACCTGCAGGAGAGATAAGTGCAATGTGGGGAACGTTTCTTGATATTTCATCAAACAATTCCAAATCAACATCAATGCCGTCGACTTCACTGGCGATTGCAGGTATGTGAAGTGCTGTATTGGAAGATCCTCCCAATGCCATGTCAACCGCAATGGCGTTGTTGAAGGCTTCCTGAGTCAAAATGTCTGAAGGTTTGATATCATCTTCAACAAGCTTGATAATCTGCTTACCTGATTCAAATGCAATCTGGTTATTCTCTTCGGTTCTTGCATGGGTTGTAGCGCAGGTTGGAAGGGAAAGGCCGAATGTTTCGGTTATGCATGCCATTGTATTTGCTGTGAATAGTCCGGAGCAGCTTCCTGCACCAGGACAGGCGCATTTTTCAAGTTCAGTTACTTCCTCTTCAGTCATTTTTCCTGCAGAATAAGCGCCGACTGCCTCAAATACTGTAATCAAATCAGCAGGTTTACCATTATACTCACCTGATGCCATCGGTCCACCTGTAACTACAATTGAAGGCACATTCACTCTAGCAGCTCCCATTATCATGCCCGGAACCACCTTGTCACAGCTTGGAATCAATACCAATCCATCGAAAGCATGGCCTTTTGTCATGCTTTCAACAGTCGCTGCGATAATCTCTCTTGAAGGAAGGGAATATTTCATTCCTTCGTGGTTCATGCTGATTCCGTCACAAACCGCCATGGTATCAAATTCAAATGGAATACCTCCAGCAGCCACAATACCTTCTTTTACAAATTCAACAAGCTCTCTTAAGTGAATATGACCAGGAACAATGTCTGTAAAACTATTTGCTATACCAATAAATGGTTTTTTAAAGTCATCATCATCAAGTCCACAAGCTCTTAGTAATGATCTGTGTGGGGCTCTTTGAATTCCTTTTTTTACACTATCACTTTTCATTTAATCACACAATATAATTTAATCAATAATATATATCTCATTAATAACTTTTAAAATATTGGAATTGTGTGAAAATGTTGAATCTGTTTGATTGAATGTAGATAAACAATATTGTTTTTTAAAGATTGTGTGAATGGATCAATATATTGAAAAGTAAGTATTTTTAAATGACAGTTTTTTGAGAATAAGTGATGAATTTTTATTGGTAAATTCTATTAAATTGAAATGGGAGTGTCCGCTATTTCTCCTTTGAATTTTTTTTTAATTTAATTTTTGAAATCTATGATTTTATCATGTTCAATTATGTAATTATTTGTCCATTTGTCAAATATGTTTATGTTTGTTTGTTGTTTTTGTTTTTCTTTCTTTATTTCATTTAATATTTTGTTTAGAGTTTTGTTATTGATGTGTTTGTGTATTTTTTTGATGTTGTGGGTTGTTGTTGTTCGTGTCATTTCGTTATTTGCTTTTTTTATTCCTTTTGTTTTTATTCCTCTGAAATTACGTGATTCAAGTAAAATTGCGAATCCTCCTTCTGCGTAGGGTCCTCTGCCTGCATATGCGTTTTGTCCGTATTCTGTGTAGTATTCATTTTTTATTTTATCTAAAATGGGGTCAAATTTCT
>NZ_MZGS01000033.1 GCF_003111625.1 Methanobrevibacter thaueri
GAGTCTGTAAAATTTTATAGGCTTATTTAATTTTCAAGTGTTTTTCAGTCCAATTTTTCATTTGATAGTCTAAAAATGTTAGAATTCCAGTTTTAGTCTTGTATAATTTCTTTATTATTTCTGGATTGGTTTGTCTGTAGTAATTTTCAACTTTGTTGGATGTTTTCTCGATATTTTCATCATCCAAGTGTTGTACATATCTGTGGAAGTGATTGATGATGTGTTTTCTTATAAAATCTTTTAATACTACTGGTATGGCCCTATAATTTTGTAAATATTGTTTAAAATGTTCTATTGCTTCTTTTGTTGAGTTTTGTCTAAAACAATTTTTTAATTCCTGTGCATTTTCATAGATATAGTCTCTTTCTTTTCCATTAATCTTGTTTCTTCTGCAGTACACTTTTAATTTGTGATGTATCGTTTGGAACAAATGAAATGTGCATAATTGATGATTAACTCCTATTTCATCGGCCACATTACGATACATTGGAAATAAATCAGTTGTTAAACAAATAAATGGTTTATCTTTCGTAGAATCTAAGATAAATTTCTTGGTATTTTTCGGTATTCTGCGACGCACAATTCTTTCTGAGACTGGAACATTAAGTACAGCATCAAATAAAGTCAATCGATAATGTCTAACTCCATTAAGCCTTAAAAATTGCTCATCATATAAATAGTAACCAGAATATTCAAATTCTTCATTATTGATTGTTTCTTCATGATTTTTGTTTGACCAATTCTTGATTGTTTGGTGAGATATCTTGATTCCAAGGAATATTTCAAAGTATTTACTTATTTTACGAAGTGATTGATATCCAATTTCCATTATTCCTGGAATTTTATCCATAATTTCTTGTAAAAATTGTTTATGTTCTCCAATTAATGGATTATTTTTTATTCCGAATTTTTTTCCACATTTCTTGCACTGATACTGCTGTTCTTTGAATTCTGTAGTTTTTCCATTGATATTCTGTTTATTTTTAGTTATTGTGCCTTTTTTAATTATTTTATGAGCACCACAATCAGGACAAATTGGATTATCATATTTAAAAGTGTTGTTTTCATCTAAAAATAGTTTTTGATTAGTATTTTCAAAATTAGGTGTTTTATTAAGTCTTTCTGAAATGATTTTTTCTTGATCTATTTTTTCGTCAGAAAAATCAAAAAGTTTAAGTTGTATAAAGTCTATATTAGTATTGAGGGCATTTATGTTTTGTTTGGTCATAAAATATTATTTGTCCTCACTTATTTAAGTAATTTACTATTTTTTAACCATTAAAAACAAAATTAAAGAAAAATTAGAACGAATTTTCACCGAAGTGAAATTTCAACTGTAAAAAATTTAAAATCAAATAAGCCTATAAAATTTTACAGACTC
>NZ_MZGS01000034.1 GCF_003111625.1 Methanobrevibacter thaueri
TGTTTCCATTTTTCTAAGCATTTTTATTTTGTTTGGATTTCCATAATCGGTTATGATTCTATTGTATCTTTTTCCACAGCATTCTTGGTGTTTTGGGCATGTTTTGCAGTTGTTTGTCCAGTATGCGATTCGTGTGTTGTTTTTGTAGCTTTTTTGGTTTTCTAGTATTTGGCCCATTGGGCAGATGTAGGTGTTTTTTTCATGATCGAAGGTGAATTTGTCTTTTCCAAAGGGTTTGTCTTTTTTGTTGATTTTTTTGAGTTTTCTTGAGAGTTTTCTGGTTGATATGTAGCCATCTAGGTGGTTTTCTGCGAGATAGTCTATGTTTTCGTTTGTTGAGTAGCCGTTGTCGGCTGAAATTTGTGTATTTGGTGCTAAAGCACCAAATGTTTCTTTTATTTGTTCTATTTGAGGTATTAGTTCGAATACGTCTGTTGGATTTTGTGTGAGTGATGATGAGACGATTATTCCTTTGTATTCGTCTACTCCTATTTGTAAATTGTAATCAAATTCCCA
>NZ_MZGS01000035.1 GCF_003111625.1 Methanobrevibacter thaueri
GTGAATTTTAAAAATTCACCAAATTTATTTTTTATATAATTAAAAAACAACTTATCGCAACAAATATCAAATTTAACAATTAAACTATTGAATATTTAATATTTAACTGTGAAAATCAACTATTTTTGCAAGATTTGATATAGATAAAACAAGTGAAGTATTAAAGGTTTAATAATTGCTTATTTCTTAAAATAAATCTTAAAAAAGCCTAATTTTACTTATAAATAAATAATTATAAATATGAAGGGATTTATAATTATTTAACAACAACACATACAATAAAAATAAATCACCTTCAGTTATAATTTACTGTTTTTAATATGATTTATTTTTTTCGATTTTAACAATTTTTTCCCCAAAAAATGGGGAAAATTATTAAAATTCTTTTTTGTATTAAATGTTGTTAATTTTAAAAATAACAAATTATAAAAAGGAATGAATCAAAATGGGATTTGATAGTCAAACTTGTTTTATTTTAAAAGAAGTAGGTTCAAATTTAGATAAAAATCATATTGTTTTTACAGTTAAAATTCTATTTGAAATTTTTAAAGAAATTCGACCAGAACTATTTAAAAAAGATAAAAAAACACGACCTGGACCCAAACGAACATATAAAACTGATGAAATGCTCCCATTCATCAGTTTTGGACACATTATGGAAATAACAAGCTGCAGAAAACTAGAAAACTGGTGGAAAAATAACGATGAAACCTGCCAATTTTTACTCAACTGCAAAAAACCATCAAAAACAACAATAAATGACTTTACAAACGACAACATGTACCTTATTGATGAATTTGACAAATTCCTTGTGGAATTTGGAATAAAAACTGGATTAATTGAAGGAAACTTAATTTATGCTGACGGAACAATATTAAAAGGATACTGCAATCCATATAATAGTATGTATCCTGATCAAATTAAATACCTTAAAAAGTTTATTTTAAAGCATTACAAAGAATATAAAAACAATACTGGAGATTTATGGATAAAACTCCATGAATTTTTCTACAACGGCAAATATCAAGACGAATTAAAAGAACAATATAAAAAACTCAAAAAAATAATCAATTCATTCGGAATACAGTTATTAAAATTAAGTTTAAAAAACCATCAAAGTTTAAAAAGAGTTTTAAAACGAATCAAAAAAATGGAAGCAAATATTAATAAAAAATACAGCATCAGCACTGTTGATCCAGAAACACGACACATGAAAGATAAAAAAGGAATATCTGGATTAAATTACAATTATCAACAAGCAATTGACGATAAATGTGGAATGATAGTCACACACTACATAACACAACATCCAAACGAACAATTGGAATCTATAGAGATTATAAATCAGTTACAAAGAATATTAAACAAAAAAGAATTCACTCTAGTTGTGGATTACGGATATTGGAATATAAACACATTACACAGAGTATACAGAACTCCAACAAAGCTAATTATCCCATGTAAAACCGAAGCAATGCGAAGAAATGCAAAACAAAGAGAAAAAAACGAAACAAGATTTGATACAAAAAAAGCAAAAAAGCAAAAATTCAAAAAATATAATTTCAAATACTTATCAAAAGAAGACGCATATCTATGCCCCACAGGAATAAAACTAACAAGACTAAACAATACAATAAAAAAAGACGAAGGCTCTAAAAAAAGATATGGTTCCAAAGAATGCCAGAAATGCAGACATATTGTAGAATGCACGAAAAATGAATATGGAAGAAAAATCGAAGAGAAATTTGACCCCATTTTAGATAAAATAAAAAATGAATACTACACAGAATACGGACAAAACGCATATGCCGGCAGAGGACCCTACGCAGAAGGAGGATTCGCAATTTTACTTGAATCACGTAATTT
>NZ_MZGS01000036.1 GCF_003111625.1 Methanobrevibacter thaueri
GCATCAAAGGTGTAATTACCATTTGCATCAGGAGTGTAGACCACACCATTAATAGTAACAACAACAGGAGTGGAGTTGGTTACATTGAATACAAGTTTGCCATCAACCACAACAACTTCAGGTGCATTTATAATAATAGTAGCATTCTGTTTAGCAACAACATTGAATGCTGTAGCATTAGCTAAATCAGTAGCATTGTACTTGTCAGATTCTAAGTAATATGCATGAGCTGTGTACTCACCTTCTGGTAAGCCAACAACCAATACAGCTACACCATTATTGATGTCAACAGTGTAGTTGTGTCCTCCAACTTCAACAATCACTTTACCGCTAGTTACATTACCCATAGTCACAGTAATTGTAGCATTCTGACCAACAGTGGTATTCACAACAGGAACAACAACACTATCAATCACAGCATTGTGTTTGAAGATAGTGAATGTTTTTGAAGTTGTGTTTCCAAGATATTTGTCACTTTCATAGATTGTAGCAGTAACAGTGTAGTTACCTGCAGCCAATGCGGTAGTGTCTATTACGACTTTACCGTCAACAACAGGGTATTCAACACCATTAATAGTTACGTTAACAGCGGTATTGTTTTCAATTCCAATAGTGAAGTCAGATTCGATTTCATATTTATCATTTACAGTAATATTCACACTGGAAGCATGTTTGATAACTTCAAATACTGTACTGTTGAATGCAGCGTAGTATTCATCAGTTTCGGCAGAACTTGCAATAATTGTGTAATTACCAACAACATCCGCATCAAAGGTGTAGTTACCGTTTGCGTCAGGAGTGTAGACCACACCATTAATAGTAACAACAACAGGAGTTGAATTAGTTACATTGAATATGAGTTTACCGTCAACCACAACAACTTCAGGTGCATTGATAATAATAGTAGCATTCTGTTTAGCAACAACATTGAATGCAGTAGCATTAGCTAAATCAGTAGCATTATACTTATCATCACCAAGATAATATGCATGAGCAGTGTACTCACCAACAGGCAAGCCAACAACCAATACGGCCACACCATTATTGATGTCAACAGTGTAGTTGTGTCCGCCAACTTCAACAATCACTTTACCACTGGTTACATTAGCCATAGTCACAGTAACGGTCACATTCTGACCAACAGTAATATTCACAACAGGAACAACAACACTATCAATCACAGCATTATGTTTTACAACTTCAAATACTGTACTGTTGAATCCTGCATAATAGTCATCAGTTTCAACAGATCTTGCAACAATAGTGTAATTACCAACAACATCAGCATCAAAGGTGTAGTTACCGTTTGCATCAGGAGTGTAGACCACACCATTAATAGTAACAACAACAGGAGTTGAATTAGTTACATTGAATACAAGTTTGCCATCAACTTCTACAACATCAGCAGCATTGATAATCACAGTAGCATTCTGTTTAACAACAACATTGAATGCTGTAGCATTTGCTAAATCAGTAGCATTATACTTATCATCACCAAGGTAATATGCATGAGCAGTGTACTCACCAACAGGCAAGCCAACAACCAATTTAGCAACTTTATCAACAATGTCCACAGTGTAATTGTGTCCGCCGACTTCAATAATCACTTTACCACTGGTTACATTAGCCATAGTCACAGTAACGGTCACGTTCTGACCAACAGTGGTATTCACAACAGGAACAACAACACTATCAATCACAGCATTGTGTTTGAAGATAGTGAATGTCTTTGTAGTGCTGTTAGCATAATACTTGCTGGATTCGTAAACTGTAGCAGTGACAGTGTAGTTACCTGCAGCCAATGCAGTAGTGTCTATTACGACTTTACCGTCAACAACTGGATATTCAACACCATTAATAGTTACGTTAACAGCAGTATTGTTCTCAATTCCAATAGTGAAGTCAGTTTCAATTTCATAATTATCATTTACAGTAATATTCACACTGGAAGCATGTTTTATAACTTCAAATACTGTACTGTTGAATGCAGCGTAATAGTCATCAGTTTCAGCAGATCTTGCAATAATAGTGTAATTACCAACAACATCAGCATCAAAGGTGTAATTACCATTTGCGTCAGGAGTGTAGACCACACCATTAATAGTAACAACAACAGGAGTTGAATTAGTTACATTGAATACAAGTTTGCCGTCAACCACAACAACTTCAGGTGCATTGATAATAATAGTAGCATTCTGTTTAGCAACAACATTGAATACTGTAGCGTTTGCTAAATCAGTAGCATTGTACTTATCATCACCAAGGTAATATGCATGAGCTGTGTACTCACCTTCAGGCAAGCCAACAACCAATACAGCCACACCATTATTGATGTCAACAGTGTAGTTGTGTCCACCAACTTCAACGATCACTTTACCACTGGTTACATTAGCCATAGTCACAGTAACGGTCACGTTTTGACCAACAGTAGTATTAACAACAGGAACAACAACACTGTCAATCACAGCATTGTGTTTGAAGATAGTGAATGTTTTTGAAGTTGTATTTCCAAGATATTTGTCACTTTCATAGATTGTAGCAGTAACAGTGTAGTTACCAGCAGCCAATGCAGTAGTGTCTATTACGACTTTACCATCAACAACTGGATATTCAATACCGTTAATAGTTACATTGACAACAGTATTGTTCTCAATTCCAATAGCAAAGTCAGTTTCAATTTCATATTTATCATTTACAGTAATATTAATACTTGAATTACGTTTAGTTATGTTAAATGTAATTGTTGAACTGTTTTCTAAGTATTTATCGTTTTCTTTAATATAAGCGGTTACAATGTACTCGTTAGCAGGCAATTCGGTTGTGTCAATCACAACTTTACCGTCAACAACTGGGTATTCTTTACCGTTTACTGTTACAACAACTGCAGTGTTGTTAGTTACATTAATTGTGAAGTCGTCACCAACGAAGTGATTGTCAACAGGATCGATGCTTACAGTTGAATTGTGTTTTAAGACAGTTACAGTAGTTGAGTTGTATCCTGCATAGAGTTCATCAGTCTCAGCGGAAGTTACAACGATAGTGGCAATTCCTGCTTCAGTTACATTGTAAGTGTATTTGCCGTCTTTAAGTTCAACTTTTACTCCATTCACGGTTACATTAACCGGAGTGGAATTAGTTACAGTGAATACAAGATTATTATCAATTTCAACTTCACTAGGAGCAGTTATATTAATTGAAACAATACCCTTATCAGCAACAGTGAACTCTGAACTTAAATCAGAGGTTGTAGCGTTATACTTATCATCACCAAGGAAGTAAGCACGAGCTTGATATTTGCCGATTGGTAAAGTTACATTTAATGAAGCCACACCATTGTTGATGCCAACAGTGTAGTTATATCCGTTTACTTCAATTAATAAAGTGCCGCTAGTCACATTGCCCATAGTTACAGTTATTGTAGCGTTCTTGCCAACACCAACGTTCACATCTGGAACGACAACACTGTCAATCACAGCATTGTGTTTGAAGATAGTGAATGTTTTTGTAGTGCTGTTAGCATAATACTTGTCAGATTCGTAAACTGTAGCAGTGACAGTGTAGTTACCCGCAGCCAAAGCATTAGTGTCTATTACGACTTTACCGTCAACAACTGGATATTCAACACCATTAATGGTTACGTTAACAACGGTATTGTTCTCAATTCCAATAGTGAAGTCGGATTCGATTTCATAGTTATCATTTACAGTAATATTCACACTGGAAGCATGTTTAATTACTTCAAATACTGTACTGTTGAATGCAGCATAGTATTCATCAGTTTCGGCAGATCTTGCAATAATAGTGTAATTACCAACAACATCAGCATCAAAGGTGTAATTACCATTTGCATCAGGAGTGTAGACCACACCATTAATAGTAACAACAACAGGAGTGGAGTTGGTTACATTGAATACAAGTTTGCCATCAACCACAACAACTTCAGGTGCATTTATAATAATAGTAGCATTCTGTTTAGCAACAACATTGAATACTGTAGCGTTTGCTAAATCAGTAGCATTGTACTTGTCGGATTCTAAGTAGTAAGCATGAGCTGTGTACTCGCCTTCAGGTAAGCCAACAACCAATACAGCCACACCATTATTGATGTCAACAGTGTAATTGTGTCCACCAACTTCAACAATCACTTTACCGCTAGTTACATTACCCATAGTCACAGTAATTGTAGCATTCTGACCAACAGTGGTATTCACAACAGGAACAACAACACTATCAATCACAGCAGCGTGCTTGAAGACAATGAATGTTTTTGAAGTTGAATTTCCAAGATATTTGTCACTTTCATAGATTGTAGCAGTAACAGTGTAGTTACCAGCAGCCAATTTGGTTGTGTCAATCACAACTTTACCGTCAACAACTGGATATTCTATACCATTAATGGTTACGTTAACTGCTGTATCATTTCCAATTTCAATTACGAAGTTAGATTCAATTTCATATCTGTCTCCAACGGTTATGTTTACATTAGCATCACATTTGAATACAGTGAAGTCAGCAGTTGTTGCATTGAATCTGTATTTGTCATCACCATAATAGATTGCAGTTACGGTTTTATTTCCAGCAGATAAATCAGCAACATAGAATGTTGCATTTCCGTTGACTGTCTTATTGGTGAATTCTTTACCGTCAATAATGATAGTTACATTTTCAACCGCATCACTAGGGACAGTTACAACTATTTCGACTGTATCTCCTACATGGAGGTTGTCTTCATCAATCACAGTGATATTGATTGAAGGATATGTTTTGTTTACAGTGAATAAAGCTGTGAAGTTTTTCTTATCGAATTCTGTGTCATTTACAGAAGCAGTTACTGTGTAAATTCCTTCTTTAAGACCAGTTATATTAAATGTAGCTGTATTTCCTGTGAATGAAGTGTTTCTGTAGCTTTCTCCATTTACCCAAATAACCACATCATCAACATGGTCAGGAACAGTAACAGTGATAATCTCATCGTCACCAACAGTGATGTTCATTCCAGTTACATTAATTCCATAAGTATTGATTTTAGATGGAGTGAAGTATGTATCTGTCACATCAGAAGTGAAATTAGCATTACCGCCATATTCCGCAATAATATGATATGGTTTATATTCATTGAAATTATCTGGAGTTTCAAAGGATATCATTCCATCAGCAGGAATATCAATAGTGTAGTGATATTCAACACCTTCACCGACAACTGTAATGTTGACTTTTTCTCCAGCAGTTTCACCATTGATGGTGATCTGTAATGTGCCTTTATCATAAACAACGCCTGAAACTGTTAGAATAGTTAGCTCAGGATCTGCTTTTCTGACTTCGAACTTATCTGATTCAGTGTCATTAATGTTGTAGTATTCATTTCCATTATATCTTACATCAACTGTGTAGTTGCCTGCAGCCAATCCAGGTATGTTGAATACTGCTTTGCCGTCAACTATAGTTTGAGTAATGCTTGTTCCGGCAGTGTCATTGAGGGTGATTGTAATATTTCCTTCAACACCATTTGGAACAGTTACTGTAACGGTAGCGTTTTCACCATAAGTGATGTTATCAACATCGATTGTTACGGTTGCATTCATCTTAATAACTTTGAATTCGTTACTGATATTATCAGATGCTACGTGTTCAGAGTCTCCAAGATAGTATGCATGAGCAGTGTAATTGCCAACAGGCAATCCAATGACTAAAGTAGCAATACCGTTACTGTTAATGTCAACAGTGTAGTTAAATCCATTTACTTCAATCAAGACTTTACCGCTGGTTACATTGGTCATTGTTACAGTGATTGTTGTGTTTTTGCCCACAACAACTTCAGGAGTAGCCTCAACAGTTAAGTCAGTGGTTATTTTATCGACAGTGAAGTTTCCAACTGTTCTTGCAGCAGTGTAATTCTTATCACCGTTGTAAATAGCTACAACACTATTATTTCCAATGATTAAGTGATCTTTGGTCAATGTTGCATTTCTTCCGGAAGTAAGGTTGATTGTGTATACCTCACCGTTAACATAGAATGTCACGTTTCCGGTAGTATTTCCGCTTACAGTGGCAACAATATCTCCATCGACTTCGGTCAATGTGATTGTAGGAGTTGCTTGAGGAATGTTTGGACGGAATACTTGTGAAATTGCACTATAGTTAGCGTCACCTGCATAATTGACTGTTGCCATGTGCGGACCGGCAGAAAGATTGTTTAATCTTAAGGTGGCTTTGCCGTCAACAATAGGAACAACATATGGAACTCCATCGATTTTTATGGTTAAGTTCTCACCTGTGAAATCGGAAGGTATGTTTGTAATGTTGATTGTTGAAGTTTCGCCGTATGGTCTGTAGTCCACTTCAGTAATGTTAACTTTCCAGGATGTGTTAGGATTTACCATGAAGTCAGTACTGTTTTTCTTAGGAGCAAATGATGAGTCTCCGTTATAGGTTACGTTTACAACATGTTGGCCACCGGCCAATCCGCTGATGTCTTTTAATATAGCTTCACCATTTGTAACGTTTACAGTTCCGACAGGTTTTCCATCGACATAAATTGTCACATTTCCATTTGCTGATGAATCCAAAATCACTCTAACGGTAGCATTTTGTCCGTATTCGATATCGTCAACTATTACATTGAATTTGTAATCGGTAGTAGGATCAACTCTGAATGAAGTTGTAGTATTGTTTCCATTGAAGTCAGTGGTAGTTGGATAATATGTCACCCTGACATTAGTGTAGTTTCCAGCAGCTAATCCTGTAATGTTGAATGTGGCAACACCTTGATCATTGATATATTCAACATAGATTTTATCATTGATATGTACCGCAATGAAACCTGTAGCATTTGCATCAACACTTACAGTGATTATTTCATCTTGGCCAAATGTAATGTTTGTTGGAGTTACTGTGATTGTAGTATTCAATTTGGCAACATTGAAGACACCCATTGTATTTGCTATGGTGTAATTCTCATCACCATTATATGTAGCATATACATAATTGTCTCCGATTTTTAATTTGCCAATCAATGTTGCATTTCTTCCTGATGTGAGATTGACTGTATATTCAACCTCATTAACAAGGAATGTTACATTACCGGTCACATTACCTGTTACTAAAGCAATTATATCAGTTCCGTTTTGCACTAATGTGACTGTAGGAGTTGCCTTAGGAATATCAGGGAAGAATTTCTTAGTTTTATTAATATAATTCGCATCTCCGTTATATGTTACGGATGCACTGTGTTGACCTGCTGAAAGATTGTTCAATGTTAATGTAGCGACACCGTTAGTAATAGGAACAATATAACTGACATTGTCTATTTTTACGGTTAAATTGTTGCCTAGGATATCAGCAGGTATGTTTCTGAAAGTGAATGTTGAATTTTCACCATATGGTTTATAGTCTCCAATAATGGTCATGTCCCAGGTGTTGTTTGGATATACCATGAATTTTGTGCCATTCTTGTCTTTAGGAGCATATCCTGAATCACCGTTATATGTTACGTTTACAACATGTTCTCCACCGGCAGGTTTAACTACATTCAATATGGCAATACCGTTTACGACAGTTACATTTTCTACAATGTTTCCGTCAACATAGAATGTTATGTTTCCGGTAGCGTCGGTTGGAACTATAACCCTGATTGTAGCATTGTTTCCATAGGTAATGTTATCAGCTAACACTTCAATTACATAATCTGATTTCGGAACAACAGTAAATGTAATGTTGGTTGAGTTTCCAACGAACCAGTCATTACCTAAATATTCAACTGTTATGTTTGTGTAATTGCCGGCAGGCAAGCCGTAAATTTCAAAGGTTGCTGTACCGTTGTGGATTTCTACAATGTGGACTTTGCCGTCAATGGTTAATTTTACAATTCCGCTTGCGGTTTCATTTACTGTCACATTAACAATTAAAGGACTTCCAACATCGATTGGAGTTGTTACGTTTGCAGTAATGTTTGTATGGTATTTTTTCACTTCAAATGATGTGAAATTCAATTGATAATTGTAGTAACTACCATTAGTGAATGAAATTGAACCCGCTTGTGTACCTGGTTGGGTTATTATGTCCTTGTACTGATCATAAGTTAAGTAAAGTACTTGGGAACCGTTTTGATCAAGTTTTATGTAATTGAACACTTCTTTACCGTTAATCCATATGGTCACATATCCCTCTTTGGTTCTAGTAGCATTGGAAGTCACATTTAATGCAATTGTCTGACCATAGAATATATCGGTAATATTAAGACTGATCCAGATATCGTGTAACTGGATGTAGAATGTTTTTGTTACATTTTCGACAGCTAAATGAACAGCATCTCCACCATAACTTGCAGTTGCAGTGTATTCACCTGCATCCAGACGTTCGATGAACTGGGTTGCATTACCCACGGTCCAGGTTGTGAATGGAGTTTCGAACTGTTCATTGACTGTTATATTTACAGTATATTCCTTATCTCCAACTTTAAGGGTTACAGTTTGCCCTTCAATTGTGAAATTACTTTTTGCTTGAGGAGTTAATTTTGCAATGACTCCAACTGAATAATCATCAATGTTGGTAATAATTATTTCCAAGTCGACAGGCATTTTTACGTTCAGGGTGCCCTGATAAACAGTATTTTGTTTTAAGTTGTTATCAGATGGGGTTAGTATAAATGAACCTTGATATGTGCAGTTTAGAGTTAAACAGTTATATGGCAAGATGTATGAGTGAGCAACATCATGATAAACATCATTGGTTGTGTTCAATGAGTCTACAGAAATGATTGTGTTTTCATACTTTGAATCATCATAGATATGAGCCCAGAATGTGAAGTTTTCGTTCCAGGTAACATTATGAGTTTCGTTGCCCATAAGTTCAGTTGTTGTTGGGGTCCAAATGGTTCCGTTATTGATTATTATATAATCATAGCTGCTGTCACCTAAAAGATATAGGTCCCCGTCATTCCATACTGCATAGCTTATCAATTCATTATATCCATCAATTAAGTAGTAAAGGTCCCTGTTTGGTTCAGGTCCTGTAATATTATTGTCTTCTAAATATGCTGTGGCATCGTGATTAATCCAAATTGCATCTTTTCCATTGAATGAAGAATCTGCAACAGTGATGTTTCCATTCTCAAGGAATAAGGAATCACCATAATCTTTATAAGCTTCATATCCGTCAAAGGTGTTGTTTATTAAAGTTGCATTACCATTAATGTACATTGAACCACCGACACCACGTGGGGAAATGGTATTGTTGAATACTGAATTTTTAATGGTAGTGTCGTTGATTCCCATTAAATAGATTGCACCACCATTGGTGTGAGCTTCGGAATCTTCAACTTTAAGTGAATCGAAAGTCAATCCGGTTGAATTGATCCATGAGATTGAACCTCCATTTATGTTTGAATAGGATTCTTCAAATGTTAAATTATACAGGCTAGAATCGCTAGTGTTTATGGCTGAAATCACTCCACCATTTGAATTGGATCTGATATTTCCAAATTGTGAATTTGAGACATTTAGGCCTTCGGAATCTTCCCAATGTATAGCTCCACCTTCACCATATGCCTGGAGTGTTGGATCAACGTATCCTGCACCCATACCGTAGTCAAATACACAATGGTCGATTGTTGCATTGTTTGCGTTATGACCTGAAATTCCTCCACCGCTTGTTAAAGCCATTGTGAAGTTGAATTCTGAATAGGTTATTTTGGCGTTGTCTCCGTATAAGGCGATTGCTCCACCGTCACCTAATGCACGGGATGAAATGAATGAAACGTTGTATACGGTAAGATTGTCTGAGTTCTGACCTGCGTAAATTGTACCACCATTCACTGCAAATGAATCAGTGAATGTGGAGTTTTCAATTACACCGTTAGGACCTCCCCAGTCAATTGATCCACCGTGACCGTTTTTAACGTCAGTTACATAGTTGCTGTCAAATTCGGAATTGAATACATTACAGTTTGTACTGTCTTCTCTTACAAAGATTGCTCCACCTGAGGAATATGCGGTGTTGTTGATGAATGTGTAATTGTTAATGGTAACTCCATCTACACCTAACCATGCAAGAGCCGCACCTGCAATGTCCGCATGGTTATAAATGAATGTATTGTTTCTACCGAATCCTCCGGTAGCATTTTCTTCCCTTGCTAAAGCACCTCCATACTCAGCAGCGTAATTGGATATGAATCTGGAATTAGCGAGACCCATCATGGTTGCGTTACAGTCAATAGCACCACCATTCTTTGTAGCTCTATTTTCAACAAAGTTGATATGGTTTAAGCTGGAATTGGTTGAAACACCATTTAAGTAGATTCCACCACCATATTGAGCACTGTTTCCTGTGAAATTGAGATAATCGAAATCTGCTGCAGATGCAAGCCAGTCAATAGCACCACCGTGGTCTCCTGCACTGTTATCTTCAAATACGCTATAATGGATTGTATTGTTGGTACCATTACCTCCAGCATGTACTGCACCACCATTATGTCCTGCAGTGTTTGATTTGAAGAGAGTATTGTTAATATTTAAAGCTTCAGCTTTCAATCCAAGAGCACCACCATCACCAACAGCATAGTTTTCAATGAAGTTGGAATCATATATGTGAATGTTTTTGGAATCGGAACTCACATAGATTGCACCACCGGTATATGCACCATTGTTTGTAAAGTTAACATAGTCAATTGTTAAGTTTTTACCTCTACAGTCAATAGCACCACCATTGTGGCCCTCAGTCATGTTTGTTAAGTGGTTTCCTGTAAATGTACAGTTCTCAATTATGTCGTTATCACTGCCCACATCGACAAATATAGCTCCACCGCTTCTTTCAGCAGTGTTGTCGATGAAATGATAGTCAACAATATGAATATCTTTTACACCCATCCAGGCAAGACCTGCTCCGGAAATTCCTGCATGGTTCCTTAGGAATGTGTTGTTTCTACCGTGACCTCCGGTAGCATTGAGTTCCCTACATAATGCAGCACCATACTCACCGGCATAGTTTTCTTCAAATGTTATGTTGTAAATACCGATGTTTGATGCGTTACAGTCTATAGCACCACCATTCTTGACAGCGCTGTTTGACTTGAATGTGATATTTATGAGGTCTGTGTTAGCGGATCTTCCGTTGAAGTAGATACCTCCACCGTATTCAGCAGCGTTTTTAGTGAATTCTGAATTGTGAATTTCACCGACATATGCAACCCAATAGATAGCTCCACCATAACCGGTAGCATTGTTTCCTTCGAAAATGGTTCTGTGCACTTTGTTTTCTGTACCTTCACCACCAACATAGAGTGCACTACCGTTTACAGCAATGTTGTCATAGAATTGACCGTCATCAACATGTACGGCTGAAGCGTATATCATTAAAGCTCCACCACGTTCTTTAGCAACGTTATTTCTCCATATTGTACCATCTATATCTGCGTTACCTGAACTGGCACCTACATATACTCCTCCACCTAATCTAGCATGGTTTCCTGTGAAGTTTGAGTTAGTTATTGTAGCATTAGCTCCGAAAATGGTCATTGCTCCACCGGTACCTAAAGCTGCATCGAGCTGTTCAGTATTATTATAATAGAATATGGTTTCAGTAGGCAATACGTCAGCAGTTGTGGCTTTGGAAGGAACATCAGTCCAGTCAGTACGGTAAGTCATTTCTGTGCCGTCCCATGCAATCCAAGTGAAACCTTCACCACCAGACCAGCCAGCGGTTTTATCGGTTACATAGTTATCTTCAAATGTACAGTCATTAACTGAACAGTTGTGGCTGTCTACACTAGCGTAAATAGCTCCACCTGCAACATCAGCAGAGTTGTTGATGAATGTGTAATTGGTAATTGTAATACCGAAAGATCCCATCCATCCTAAAGCTGCACCGGCAACAATAGCATGGTTATTTTTGAAAACGTTATTTATACCGGCACCGGTTTTTGCATTGGTCTCCCTACATAATGCGGCACCGAATTGCGCAACATTGCCGTCGAATAATGTGCCTTCAATGTACATCATGGATGCGTTACAGTCAATAGCACCACCATTATATTTAGCCTGGTTGCGCTCGAATGTACAGTTTATAATATTACTTGCGTTTGATTTACCTCCAAAGTATACTCCACCACCATAATCAGCGCAGTTATCGGTAAATCTGGTATCGACAATGGTACCTGAAGAAGCAACCCAATCGATAGCTCCACCAATACCATTCATCGCATTTTCATCACCTATAGCCCTATTGCCTTCAAAGACAGAGGAATATACATAATTATCAGTACCTTCACCGCCGACATATACTGCTCCACCGTCTTTAGCAATATTATTGTAGAAATTGGATTCATTAATAGTAACGGCAGATGCTTCAATACTGATTGCACCACCTGTTGTCAATGCTACATTTTCAGAGAAAGTGGATCCGGTAACATTGATCTGGCCTGAGCCTTCTCCTACATAAATTGCACCACCGTCATATGCACTGTTGTTAATGAAAACAGAGTTATTGACTATACCTTTTTCTGAATACCATTCGATAGCACCACCATGACCGTCAGTTTCGTTATCAACTGCATTGTTGGCAAAGATACAATTCAATATTTCACAGTTCAGACTGCCTTCTCCAACATAAAGTGCTCCTCCACTGTAACCTGCATGGTTGTTATAGAATTTATAATCGTCAATGGAAATGTGTGTTGCATTTATCCATGCAATTCCCGCACCTGCATATTCCGCATTGTTATCAATGAAGGTATTGTTTACACCACGACCGTTGGTGGAATTGATTTCCCTACATAAAGCTCCACCAATATATGCAGAGTTATCTCTAAATGTATTGTTATATAATTCCATTCTGGAAGCGTTACAGTCAATAGCACCACCATAGGTGACTGCAGTGTTTTGTTCAAATACGGTATTTATAACTTTACAATTTGGAGCGGAAGCATTGAAATAGATTGCTCCACCAAGACCTGCAGTGTTATTTTCAACATGTGAATCTATCAAAGTACCGTTTGCTCCTGCCCAGTATATGGCTCCTCCAATGTCACCGTCATGATACAAAGGATCACCATATTCACCGCTGGCGTTACCTCCAACCAATACCACATTTTCAATGGTTACATATGGGGAGGTTATATAGAATATTCTTGAATATCCAGCTGCATCAATAAGCCATCCTTCACCTTTAATTGTGAATGGGCGGTCAATATGGGTTAAATTAATGCATCTGTCGTCCATGTTTTCGTGCTTGCCCATGTAGAATGGAGTGAAAGTGAAAGTCCTGTTTAAAACGATCTCGCTGTCACCACGCTCAAGAGCATCCTCGATTAATCTTTGAAGGAGTTTGAACTCACCAATAATTTCACCGTGAGCCTGTGCTGTAGTGGAATTTACTTTATACATATGGGTCAGGTCTTCGAATGAAGCAGTGATGTTATATGTTTCGTTCATTATAAGATTACTGAAAGATACATACAACATTCCATCCCTGTAGTGAGTGTCATAGTTGGATGCATTTACAATTACTGTACTGATCACTTCATGAGTGGTTGCATTGGTTAAGTTCACAACAAACCTGAGCCTATTAGCTCTCCAGTCTTTAGGATTATCAAGATAAACCGCAATGAACGGAGATTCCCTATCGGAAATAACTCTAAGGAGTAACTTATAGTCTATATTGTTTTCAAATAATGATCTAGAAATGATTTCAACATTTGTACCGTTTGTTTTGACAGTGGTTCTGCCACCATCTACTGGAATACCGATTCCATCAAAGTTATTGTAATCCCTGTAGTTATTAATTCCATTATTGGTGACATATAAGATTGCACCACCATTATAATCAGCAATGTTTTTGATGAAAGTATCATTTATTATTTTAAGAGCATTATTTAGACTAGAAGTGGTACCTCCATAATAAACAGCACCACCGTTGGTCGCATGTGAATTTGTAAATGTTGAATCTTGAATTTTCGCTCCGGTTATGCCTTCTGCGACATAAACGGCTCCACCATCTCCATCAGCTTTGTTTCCATCGAAATTACAATTGTAAATCATTTGGGTATTTGCAACATAAATAGCACCACCGGATAAGGTAGCGCTATTATTAATGAAAGTACAATCATGGATATTCCATGTATCAGTACCTTTGGCTCCAGAATATATTGCACCACCCTGAGAAGCATTGTTTCTTATGAATTCTGAATAAGATATATCAATAAGGTTAGAGGTACTATAAGGAATGTAAATAGCACCACCTTCCATAACTGCACTATTATCAGTGAAATTATTTTTTGAAATCTTTATATATCCTACGTTATTTATATAAATAGCACCACCATTATTTGCAGAATTTCCTGAGAAATTACTGTTTTTAACTTGAGTAGGGGTTGAAGAACTACCTCCGTTAGGGAAATATATGGCTCCACCACTTTCAGCAGAGTTATTTATAAATGTCATGGAATCAATTGTAACACTAGACTTACTCCAGTATAATCCACCACCTAAAACTGCGGAGTTATTTATGAAAGTTAAATTAGTATATGACATATCAACATTATTGGAAATATATAGACCTCCGCCTCTATTTGCAGCCTCACAATTGATAAATGTGATATTATTCGCAGTAAACTTAACCCTAGTCCATAAACCTCCACCTTGACCACAACTTTGTTCACCAAAGATAGCTTTATTGCCGTCAAAAGTAGCATTGGTTATTGTGAAATCATTAACAGTATTGAGGACAATTCCTCCGCCATAGTTTGCAGTATTGTTTATGAATGAGGAATTTATGAATGAAAATATTGTACCACTTTTTACTAGAATTGCTCCACCACCAAGGTCATTATCACCAAGTTGCTTATAACCGTAAGCAGTGTTATTAATGAATGTATTGTTGATTAAATGAATTCCTGTACTTCCACCGTTTTGCAAGTATAATGCACCAGCTTCCTTTTGAGACCAGCAATTTTGGAATATACTGTTAGTAATAGTTAAATTATCAGCCGGCCTTGCATACATTACTCCTCCCTGAATCCAAGTCTTAGGATTCTCCCAATCGGAAGATGTAACATAATTGCCATCAAAAAGACATCCGTCAATGAAGCTATGGGAACTTTTATCCCATAAAATAGCTCCACCGTCAGCTTTAGTACTAGACTGGACTGAATTATTAAAGAACTTGGAATCTTTTATACCACAATATGCACCATTTTCTGAGAAGTAGATAGCTCCTCCTCCTTTGGTATCATGTCCAGGATTTGCATAAGCAGTGTTATTGTCAAAAATACAACCGGTTACATAGTTGTATTTAGATCCAAGCCAGAAAAGAGCTCCACCGTCAGACCTGGCAACATTGTTTGTAAAGTTAGAATCTGTTACATTAGAATCTGTACCTGTGGAATAGTAAGCACCCCCATCATGATATGAATAACCATGGTCTAATGAGGAATTAATAACATTACAGTATTGGCCTTGCAGGTAAAGAATACCTCCTTGATAAGCGGATGCCTTAGTGAAATTGGAACCTTCAATGGTAGCATAATTACCAAGGATATATATTGCACCACCCTTATTGTCAGCAACGTAATTGGCTGTGGTTTTTGCATCAGTGTTGCTGAATGATGAGTTGATGACAGATGCATGTTGACCGTCAATATATACTGCACCACCGGTTACTGCATAACTGTTAGTGATAGTGGAATTGATAATTGATGCATCATAACCTTGTACATAAATAACTCCCCCTACTCTTGCATTACTTTGATCGAATGTGGAATTTATAATGTTTGTGTCGTGACCTTCAATATATATTGCACCTCCACCGTGTGCATAATTTTTTTCATAAGTATGAGTAACATTAGAATTACTGAATGTGGAATCGGTAATGTTTATATAGTTACCTGAAGCATAGATAGCCCCACCGTTTACAACTGCAGTGCTCATGTCAAATTTGGATTTTTCAACAACTGAATAATCACCGACAAGGTTGATTGCACCACCGCTAGCGTGAGCATCGGATTTACCTACAACTTTATTGTTTGTGAAAGTGGAATTGGATATTAAACCTCTTTCCCCTGTCCATAGGATTGCACCACCATCATCTTTTGCAGTGTTATCTGTGAAAGTGGAATTATATACTTTACAGTCTAAACCTTGAACAAACAATGCACCGCCGTCTTCATCAGCGGTACATCTTAAGAATGTACAGTTGTCCATTACAGTCTTATTACCTATCACTTTGATTGCACCAGCCTGGTTAGGTGAAGAACAGTCTATAAATTCTGAATTTGAAATTGTTGTGTTTTCACCTGTCACAAATAGTGCACCACCATCGGTTTCACCGAGAGTGCCTTGATTATGGTATACCCTTCCTAATGTAAATTTGGATTCAGTAATTGTAATGTTGTGACCGGTAAGACAGATTGTACCTCCTTTTGAAGTGGATGCTCCGGTTGTAGGATCTGCATATGCCACACCGGTACAGTTATAACATGTAATGTTTTTAATAAGACCTACATTACCTTCCCAGTTGATTGCACCACCATCGTCTCCTGTTGAATCGTTGTTGAATACTGAATTTTCAATTGTGAAATCATATGAACCTACAGCAATGTTGATTGCACCACCGTCACGACGGGCATAGTTATTGTTAAATTCGGAATTTCTGATTGTGCCTGCGTGAGCATTAACATCAAATGCAATCGCTCCACCGTGACCTGTGAGTTTATAATCAAGTTTAGTGTCGGCTTGAGCATCATTTCTTCCTTTAGTGTAGTCTTTCCATGTGTTAGTGGCAGTACCTAATGCCGCATTGTCATTGAAGACACATGTGTCAAAGGTTATGTTATAGTTATCCTGCAGGAACACGGCTCCACCACGGCCGGCACTGCTACAATTTGTAAATGTTACATTGTAGAGATATTCGTGGTAACCTGTAATCATGATAGCTCCTGCATCCCCACCGGTTGTGTTGGTATCCCAGTGGCTTGAGTCCCATCCTGCATAGTCTACGCCACGGTCATCAGGTAATGTTCCTCCCCAGGATTTGGTGTTGATGATTGTAACGTTTACAATTTCACCATACCAACCATCGTAGTAGATAGCACCAGCTGAACGGGCAGCTCTTGTTTGATTGAATATACAGTTGTAGATTTTACCGTAGTTAGCACCAGCCAACCAGTCTACACCTCCACCGTTAGTACCTGAAGTACAGTCAGTGAAATTACATTTATCAAAGGTTACATAGTCACTTCCTGTCATGTATGCTCCACCACCACGGCGAGCGGAATTTGAATTCTTGAAGTCACAGTTGTATACCAAACCTACATCTCCACTCCATTCAATGGTTCCACCGTTACCACCGAAGAATTGATCTATTGCCCAGTCAACAGGGGAAATCCTGTCAATGGTTACTGTGGTCTCATCCAGCTTCAACCATATCCACTGACCGCCTACTTGGTGAGCGACATATGATTCAAATACGTGGTAGACATGTCCCTCAGGATCTGCACCATTAGTGTAATTGAGCACAAATAGCTTATTTGCATCAGCTGATGTAGGTGTAGCTGTAGGTAATTGGCTATTTTGAATGACATGCATGTTTCCTAAAATTAAGTTTCCATTTCCATCAACTGTAACAGTGTTTCCCATGTTTACATTAATGTTGTATTCATGTGCTTCACCTTTTGCACGGTTGTTGTCGAACCTTGAGTTTCTTATGGTACCGTTTTGACCGTCCCAGAAGATTGCACCACCGTTACGCATAGCAGTGTTGTTGATAAAAGTACCATCGTCCACTACACCATCATGAGCACCAGCATGCCAATCAATAGCACCACCGTTAGTGCCCGCAACGTTGTCTTCAAAGTGTACGTGTCTAAAGGTGATATTCTTATTACCATGTTCACAATGGTCTACGAATACGGCACCTCCACGACCACCATCCATACGAGCGTTATTTTCATTAATTAAAACAACAGAAGTGTCAAATTGAGCTTCGTTATCAATGAATCTAGAGTATTCGACAAGACCATCAATACCTGCCCAGAATATTGCACCACCATCACCTACATTACCATAACTACCTGGATGTAGTCCTCTAGCGGTGTTGTTAGTAAAGTTAGAATTTAATATATAACCTTCATGTCCTCTCCAGTATACTGCACCACCGTTTGAATTAGCAATGTTGTTTTCAAATATGGAATGATCTACTTTACCATTATGAGCACCATCGTGCCAATCGACAGCACCACCGTTAGTACCTGCAAAGTTATTGGTGAATACACAGTAACTAAATGAAGTATTAGTACAATTGACTATTTCACCATTTTGCATAGTGCCCTGTAGATATACTGCACCACCACGACCACCTGATTGAGTAGCCTCATTATACATAGCTTTGTTAGCATTGAATCTACAATCATATACAATACCATCTGAACCTGTCCACATTATAGCTCCCCCATAACCACCATAGGTCATATTACCATAAGTGTCTTCAGCTTCCTTAATACCTTTAGCAGTATTGTTTGTAAAGTTGGATGATCTAATAGTACCATTAATACCTGACCAGAATATAGCACCACCAGACCTATTAGCATAGTTATTCTCAAATACAGAATTAGTAATTATACCATTTCTAGCACCACGGTACCAATCAATAGCACCACCATTAACTTGTGCTATATTACTAATAAAGGTACAAGTATCAAATCTAGTATTATTACATAGACCTTCACTACTACCTTGTAGGTAAACAGCACCACCCTTATTAACAGCACTATTACCTGTGAATGTACAATCATATACAGTACCATCTGAACCTACCCACATGATAGCTCCACCATTACCACCAGTAGTATTATTACCATAAGAGTCTGGCGCCTCAATATTGCCTAAAGCCTTGTTGTTGGTGAAAGTGGAATGTTCAATAGTACCATTTTGACCGAACCAGTATATCGCACCACCACTACGGTTAGCGACATTTCCAATGAATTCTGAATTGGTGACCATACCATTATGAGCGCCTTGAGCCCAGTAGATGGCACCACCATTGATTGCTGCGGTATTGTTGATAAAGTTACAATCATCTACACTTAACACTCCTTGGGAAGCAATGGCCCCTCCATTACCATCACTATTTGCGTTTATAAATGTAATTCCTTTTAGTGTAACTGTAGCTCCGCTCGCAATATCGAATATTCTTGCCTTATGACTTGCGTCAATTACTATATTGTTACCTGTAATGGTTATTGTTCCAGAAAGTGGAATACCCCCCTTGAGTGCACTGTCTGAATCAACATAAGTATAATTTTTAGTTAAAGTGACCTCTGTCTGGCCACTAATATCCTCTTGCAGTTGAGTAAAGGATCCTTCACCTTCTCCCAACACTTCATCATTTGCAGGAAGTGTTAAAGACGAAAGATTATTACTTTGCTCGACAACGTCTTGTGCATCAACTATTCCTAATGCATCGTCATTTGTGTCATCTACATCCACATCAGCTGCCGTAACAGCCTGAAGTGAGAAGATAAAACACAATATTAAACATATTATTATAATCTCTTTTATCTTAATAATTACACCCCCTCCCATTTCTTACAAATCGATTCCAATTTATGAAATCGTGGAGAGTTTATGCTGATATATATGTTAATATATTCTAATATATAAGGTTTGCTTTTAGCATTTTTGACAAAATTATTAAAATATATTCATAAAACTTCCTTTAAATCTGAACAATATTAAATTCATTAAATAAATATTAATACCTTTTTAAAAAGCATCAAAATATGATGGAAAGCATCAAATTAGGCATGCCTAAAAATAAACAAATTGATTAATACATTATTAAATCTAAAAATAGTTTAGGTATTATAAAACAATTCAAAACATAGAGCCTAATATTGAAAATATAATGAACAATATTTAATTTAAAACTTAAAAATAAACACAGAATTGCCATTAAATTTGAAAACATTGCCTAAAAGGATAATGATTTGCAGATAAAAATGAACCTTGAAATCGCTGAAAACCCACAATTTCCACTCGATTGACATGTGCTTTGTTATGAAATTGTATTATCCTCATCAAGTAAAAATCATTTAACAAAAATTAGTTTTGATATAATTGAACTAAATATATTACTCCTGATTAAAATATCCCTAGCGATTACCAAAATAAGCAAACATATGCCTTTATTTCTAAAAACAAAAGTCTATAACGCTATTAAACTATCTTATGAAATGTTGTGATTAAACGTGGATTCGGATCTGGAACTCCGATTTATGAAAAAAAATAGAAAGGTTTAATGTTGTTTTAAAACAACATTAATTAAATCAAATTATTTTGTGACTTTAACAAAACCTCTAACTGTGTTAGTGATATAGGTAGCAGAGTATTTGTATTTTTTACCGGCATGGAGTTTTTTGGTAACTTTAGCCTTGATAGTCACTTTAGCAAGACCTTTGGAATTGGTTTTTGCACTGTATTTTTTGCCTTGTAATTTGAAGACAACCTTTTTGCCTTTAATCGGTTTACCGTTAGTCCATTTGAGGGTTGCTTTAAGTGTTAACTTCTTACCTTTTTTAACTTTCACAGTCTTTTTGACCAGCTTGAGAGTTTGTTTTACAACAAGCTTGTTAGAGACTTTGTATGACTTGTATTCTGCAGTAATCTCATAGGTTCTTGGGTTTAAGTTGATTTTAAGTCTTGCATAACCGTTCTCATCTGTTCTGCATGAGTAGTGAATAGTGTTCACAAAGATGTCAACAAACTCATCCTTGCCTACAGGTTTGCCGTCGTCGCCAATAGCCCTTACGACATAGTATGTTCCATCAACAAAGTCCATTGTGATGTCCTTGTTTTCAATCAGACGTTTCACTATTGTTGTTGTGGCATTGCGTTTCTCACCGGTCACTGGGTTGACACAGGTTACGGTGTAAACTCCGATGTCCAATTTTGTGACATTCAAGTATGCGATACCTTGACTGTTTGTTTTGGCAGTGTAGGTTTGACCGTTCACAATGAATTGAACCTCAGTGTCTGCAAGCACATGACCGTCTTTGTCTAAGAACTCGGCCTTGTAATCATATGGGCTGTTCCATCCTCTTGTGATGTTCTCAGCAATGATTGACCTGAATACGGTTACCTTCTTGTTGATTGTTTGCGGTTCGACATGATCATTTCCGCTGTATTCGATAATCACATCATGGGTTCCTTCACTTACTCCAGAAACGTTAATGATGTTTTCTCCGGCTTTCACTGGAACTGTCACATTTGTTCCGTTGATTCTTACGGTTACATTGCCGTCTCCACCTTCAGGAACTGTCACTTTGACAACAACATCCTGACCTATAGGAACATCATTGACTTCAGCTGTAACTTGAGAAGAGGTTTTATTGGTTGTGGCATGATAGTCAACGGTTGTTGAATTGCCTAAGTATTTCTCATCTCCAAGGTAAGTTACTTTGGCAGTGTAGTCTCCTGAATTTTCGACTGGAATTGTGACTGATTTTTCACCAGCAGTCAAGTTAATACCATAATCTGTTCCGTTGACATTAACGATTACATATCCTGTAGCGTCACTTGGCAATGTCACTTCAATTGTAACCTCGCCAGCTGTGGAGTTGTCAACTGTGGCAGATATTGGAGCAGGATTCTTATCGATTTTGAAGACTTCAGTTGTAGAGTTAGCTACATAATTATCATCACCATCGTAAGTTGCAGTCACAGTCTTATTGCCTGAAAGCAATCCTTCGATTTCAACTATTGCTTTGCCATCTACCGGTTTGACTGAGAATATTTTACCATTGACTTCAACAGTTACATTATTGGTAAGTCCATCAGGAACATTTACGGTCACTTTAACTTTATCGCCAACTTTTCCATCGGAAACCTCAATGCTCATTGGAGTATCATATTTAGGAATGTTTACAGTAGAGTTAGTTGAAGTGCCGTTATGGTTTTCATCACCTGAGTAAATCACTTCGATTTCATGTTCACCAGGAGTTACATTATTCAAGGTTACAACAGCAGTACCATTAACAACAGTAGCGTTGTAAGTTTCATTTCCAACTTTGACTGTTACGTTGCCTGTAGCGTTTCCAGGAACTGTTATAACCACAGTACCGTTACCTTGATCAATCACTTTAATGTCATCAGAGTCAGCTTTAGATACTTTGAATGTTGTCTCATTGTTGTTTGGCAAGTATTTACCATCACCATTATAAGTTACTTTAACAGTATAATCATCAACTTTCAAGTCTTTTACGACCAATACTCCAGCTCCGCCAGCAACAGGAACAGTGTAAGTTCCAACACCGACTATTTCAACAGTCACATTACCGGTAGCATCAGCAGGTACAGTAATGTTAACCACAGCAACATCACCGACAATGATGTCGTCAACATTAACAGTTACTGATGATTCAACCTTATTAACTAGGACTTTAGCAGTGTCATTTTCACTTCCAAGATATTTATCAGTTTCAAGAAGTGTCACTTTTACATCATAAGTGCCATTTGCAAATCCGGTAATTTCTAACTGACCAGCACCATTGCTAATTGATACAGTGTAGTTTTTACCGTCAACATTAACAACAGCTGTTCCGTTGTAGTCTTTAGGACCTGTTATAGTGATTGTTGCATTTTCACCA
>NZ_MZGS01000037.1 GCF_003111625.1 Methanobrevibacter thaueri
TGTTCACATCATCAGCAAACAATAAAACAGTCACATTAGCAGGTCTGACACCATCCTGGTTACCATTATCAGTCCAAACTTTAACAACAGTAACATTAACCAACTCAACATCATGAGTGTTATTAATTAAAAAGTTATTGTTATCTCTGGTAATGATAGCAGTATAATTACGTACCTCAGTCTCATTAACACGATATTCGACTAAACTACCATCAGCTCTAAACTTAATTAGATCTTCGAAAGTGTGTGTCCAATTATTAGTTTCATTCAAATTGATTTCACCAACTAGTGAATCGTCAGCGAACAAGCTTACAGTTACATTATTAGGTCTGATACCATCTTGGTCTTCATTGTCTGTCCAAACTTTGACAACAGTTATATTAACTAATTCTGTGTTAGTAATAGTCCAATTATAAAGAGTGCTATTAGTTACAACACTAATATAACCAGTAACATTAATTTCTCTAATAGTATATTTGATCCTGTCATTACCATTGAAGACAGTCAAGTTAGTGAATGAATAAGACCAATTATTAGCAGCATTCAAAGTAGCGTTAGCAACGCTTACGCCATCACCAAACAACTCAACAATAATAGATTCAGGTCTAGTATTATCAGCATTATTACCATCATTCCAAACTTTAGTAACATTCACACTAGTAACGTAAGTATTGTCAATCACGAAGTCAGTAATGTTAACTATGTAATTTTCAACAGTAACTTCGCTAATAGTATAATTAATCCTGTCAATACCATTGAAGACAGTCAAGTTAGTGAATGAATAAGTCCAATTATTATCAGCATTCAAAGTACCGTTTGCGACACTTACACCATCACCAAACAACTCAACAATAATATATTCAGGTCTACTATTATCAGCATTATTACCATCATGCCAGATTTTGGTAACGTTGATATCAGTAACCAAAGTATTCACAATAGTAAATATGCCAGCAGGACTTTCAGTAATGTTAACAATATAATTATCAACAGTTAACTCACCAATTGTATAAACAACCCTTTCAGTATCATTAAAGATTGTCAAATTAGTGAAAGACCAAGTCCAATTATTAGCAGCATTCAAAACAGCAGTATCGATAGCAGTACCATTAGCTAACAACACAACAGTAATATTATCAGGTCTGGTATTATCAGCATTATCACCATCATGCCAAACTTTAGTAACATTCACACTAGTTAAAGGAATATGAATATTAGTTATAGTTAAATTAATGGAATGATCGCCAGTAATATTGGTTATTACAGTTGCATAACCATCAATTGGCACTTCTTCAATGGTATAATTAATTAAATTAATACCATCCTCATCATAGATTAATAAATCTTTGAATGAATATGTCCAATTGTTAGAACTGTCTAATACTGTTTGATTTATTAAACCTGTGTCATTATACAATAGAACTGTCACACTAGACGGCCTAATACCATCAAAGTCGTCATTATCATCCCAAACCTTAGTAACATTGATTGAGGACACATCAATAATCCTAATCCATGTTTGGTTTAAGATTTCTGTATAGTAAGTAGTTCTGTAATAAACTGCTTGAATCAGGTATCTTCCAACAGGCAATCCATTGAGGTTAAAAGATATACTACCAGAAATATCAGTTATATCACTTGGGTCTGGATAATCTCCTGCACCGATTTTGGTTACGGTATAATATATCGGTTGATTATCTTCTAAATCATCAAGATATATTTTTTCACCGTCGTCACTGTTTTCAAATCCGATAACTGGAATTTCATCGGTATTGCTTGTTGTTTTGATGGTTCGATTTCCATGATTATAGAACTCATATGTTATGTTATTTATTGTAACTTCACTTTGAGCATCCTTATTATGGATAGCATTAGCAATATTGTCTCCACCTATATGCCAAATAGTTACATTTATAGGTTCGCCTACCATGTAAGTTGTACCCTTTTCAGGAAGTATTGGCAATGCGTAAGAGAGTGCTAAGTTGTCAAAGAAGTTTGAGTCATGTACTCTTAACTTAGAGTCTTGCACATAAATTGCAGATCCGTTTCCGTATTCTGCAGTATTGTTATAGAAATTACCATCAATAGTTGCATCAGCTATATTTGATATGAAGAAAGCACCACCCATACCATAACCGTCATTGATATCTCCCAATGCGTGGTTACTATCGAATGTTGAGTTTGAAACCACTAACTCTTGAGCGTCATTGATATCTGCAAAACCACCTTTTAGAGCGGTGTTATTGAATGCATAGATATGGTCTAGATATAAATCTTCATCTGCACTATATATTCCACCACCAATTAATTCAGCATGATTTGATGAAATGTTGTTGTAGGCGAAATAAGTGATTTCGTCACCAGTTTCTCCACTTACATATATTGCTCCACCTAAAGAGTCGGCATGATTATATGTAATATTATTGTTGTCAAGTAATGTATCGGATCCAGATACGGCGATTCCTCCACCGAAGTTAGCATCATTGTAGGATATATTGTTTTGTGAAAATTCACAATCATCTCCGGTAACAAAAATTCCACCACCAGTACCTGCAGTATTGGATAAAATGTTATTATTTGCGATGTATCCTTCATCACCTGAAACATAGATAGCTCCACCAGCGTCGGCTTCATTATCTGTAAACTCGGAATTTTGAACTTTAACATTTTCACCATGAACGGATGTTGAACCACCATAAGTAGCAGTGTTATTTCTGGATGTGACATTGTCAAATGATGCGAAATCTCCACTGATATATACCGCACCACCTTCACCATCTGCTATACAATTTGAAAGTTTAACATTAGTAAAGTTACAATCATTACCTTTAACATATAATCCTCCACCATCTACAGCAGCAATATTGTTGTCCAAGTTACAATTTTCAACAACTGTATTGTCACCTGCAATATAAGAGGAACCACCATAATCAGCAGTGTTATGAATAGAAGTAACATTGTTGAAAGTATTATTATCACCTATAACGTAAATAGCACCACCATAATCAGAAGCATTACAATTGGAAAGAGCAATATTTTCAAAAGTACCATTGTGACCTGAAACAGCTAATCCACCACCATTTTCAGTAGCAAAGTTATTGTCCAAGTTACAATTTATAACAGTTGTTTCGTTACCTTCAATATATGAGGAACCTCCTTCTTCAGCAGTGTTGTGAATGGAAGTAACATTATCGAATAATGCCTTATTACCATTAACGTAAACAGCACCACCTTTAGTACCTGCTCTGTTGTTGGATGCACTTACATTGATGATTTTACTGCCTTCACCGCCACCAATATCTAAAGCTCCACCTCTTAATTCTGCGGAGTTGTTGTCCAGGTTGGAATTTTGAACGGTTACATTACTACCACGGATGAATGCGGCACCTCCAAGATAAGCGGTGTTGTTGTTAGAGATAACATCATCGAAAAGGATATTACTACCTACAATGTCGAATGCACCACCTAAACCGGACTCATCAGGCCTACTTGCGTTGAAGTTAGCCTTATTGTTGTTCAACTCTCCGCCTCTAACGGTGACACTAGTACCGTTAATGAATGCAGCACCACCACGTTCAGCAGCGTTATTATCAGCAGTAATATTAGTCAATGTAGTACCTTTGGAATTAACGTAAATACCACCACCCATAAGACCTGCCCTATTGTTGGACACGCTTACATTTTCGATATTACAGTCATCACCTGCAATGTTAATACCACCACCACGTAAGGTAGCGGAGTTATTGTCCAGGTTACAATTTATAACTGTTACATTATTACCACGGATAAATGAAGAACCTCCACGATAAGCGGTGTTATTGTTAGTGTGAACACCATCTACAATGATTTTGTCACCTACAATGTCGAATGCACCACCTAAACCGGAAGCATCAGGATTGCTTTCGTTGAGAATAGCTATATTGTTGTTCAATTCACCGCCTCTAACGATAATGTTGGTACCGTTAATGAATGCAGCACCACCACGTTCAGCAGTGTTATTGTCCGCAATAATATTGGTCAATGTAGTACCATTTGAATTAACATAAATAGCACCACCCATAAGACCAGCCTTATTGTTGGATACCTCAACATTTTCTATTTTACAATTGTCTCCTGCAACATTTATACCTCCACCACGGAGGGTAGCGGTGTTGTTGTCCAAGATACAATCTTGTACGAGGGTATTGTTACCACGTACAAATGTTGATCCTCCACGATATGCGGTGTTGTTTAGGGAAGTAACATTGATGAATTTACAGTCATTACCTAATACATCGATTGCACCACCGATACCTGAATTGTCAGGGTCGCTTTCATTGAAAATAGCTCTGTTATTACTGAATGTTGAATCTGAAACAGTAATGTTATCTCCTTCAATGAATACTGAACCTCCACGGGCAGCGGTGTTGTTGAGTGAGTCAATTTCATAAATCTTTAAGTTACTTGATTTGATGTATATTGCTCCACCTTCTCTGTCTGCGTGGTTATTGGAAACTTCAAGGTCATATACTTTACATTCTTTTCCTGCGATGTCGATTCCACCACCTCTACCGGAACCTTCGGTTCCGTTATAGAGTGCTTGGTTGTTATCTAAAGTACAGTTGTGAACTTCAGCATTGTCCCCTATAATAAAGGTAGAACCTCCTCTTGCAGCTGTGTTGTTGATGGATGTTACATTTCTAAATGTTGCATCATTACCTCTAACGTATACAGCACCACCTTCGGCACCTGCATAGTTATCGGATACTTCAACATTATAAACAGTACAATTTTCACCTAAAATGTTTAGACCTCCACCACGGAGGGTAGCGTTGTTTCCGTCAAAAGCACAGTCGTGAACAACAATGTTGTCCCCTTCAATAAAGGTTGATCCACCAAGATTTGCAGAGTTGTCGATAGATACAATATCAAAAATGTCTAAATTATCGGATTTGATGTAAATTGCTCCACCTTCATTGTCAGCATAGTTGTTGGATACATCAATATCATAAACATGACAATTAGTACCAGCAAGGTCTAATCCACCACCTCTACCGGAACCATCAGTTCCATTGGAAAGCGCTTTATTACCATCTAAAGTACAGTTGGTTACATAGATATTGTCACCTTTGATAAAAGTGGAACCTCCTCTGGTTGCAGTGTTGTTAACGGATGTTACACCAGTAAATCTAGCATCATTACCTACAACATATACAGCACCACCATCGGTACCTGCAAAGTTATCAGACACTTCTACATTGTCAACAGTACACTCGTCACCGTAAACATCCAATCCACCACCGCGTAAGGTAGCGGAGTTATCGTCAAAAGTGGAATTTCTGATAGTTGTACGGTAACCACGGATAAATCCAGCACCACCACAATTAGCAGTGTTGTTGTTACAGGTTACTGTTAAAAGAGTACAATAGTCACCAACAACATCTATAGCACCACCTAAACCTACATTAGGATCTGCAGTGTTATTAGTGAATTCTGAATTAGCAATGTAGGTATTTTGACCTATGACATAAATACCTGCACCATTGATCGCATCGTTGTTGGTAAAGTTTGAATTGATAACTCTTGTATTTGAACCTTCGATGTATACTGTACCATTGATTGCAGAGTTACTACGTAAGGTTGAATTTTCAAAATGAGTGCCCCAACCATGAATGAAAACAGCACCACCATCATTTGAAGCAGAATTGTCCTCAAAGACAGTATTGAAAATTTTGGTATTATTACCATACACATAAACAGCACCTGCATTACCTGTAGGACTAATCAGACCAACATCGGTTTGAGAACTACTTTGACCTTGAGTTTTTGCACGATTATTTTTAAAGATACAATTATCAATAGTCATATTGTTCCCTTCAATATTGTAACCCAGGAATGCATCATGTAAATACTCGATTCCACCAACCATAATAGCTGCACCTTCCCCACCAGTGTTATTAATGAATTCACTGTTTCTTATAATAACATTGTTGTGGCTTATTCCGAGTGCACCACCATATTCGGCTGATGATGTACAATTAATAAACTTACAGTTATCAAGCACTTGAGGTTCTGTAATATGGCTATCCCCTTCGTATTGACTTCCTGTGTAATTTCCATGTATATAAACTGCAAACCATCGAGAAGTAACATTGATAAAATTACAATTAGTTAAACTACTTGCAACGCGTTCGCCACCACCTGTGTATTCGTCTGAAATACAGAAAGCACCACCGTGATTAGCAGAACTTGTACCAATAAAGTTACAATCAACCAGTTTAGCACCGAAGAGTACACCTAACTGACCATGACCGTCGTCCATATTATGGTCACCTGAACCAGTATAAGTCTGACGACAGTTAGTGAAATTAACATTAGTAAATGGTACTGGTGTACGACTTACATAACATCCATATACGAAGAAAAGGTGTTCATATGACTCCAGATTATTAAAAACAACATTTGTCAAAGACCCGCTGCTGAAACGAAACATTCTTCCATTTGACCTTATATTTTCAAAAACAACGTTTTGTAAAGCAATACCAGAACTATTAGTAAATCCCCTATGGCCATCAATAGGATCAGTAGCTTGGGAACCAGAGAAAGTAAGTGCAATACCAGTACTACTAAATGTAGCCATTTGATTTGGATTCTGTTCAGTTCCTCCAACAATCCTAATATTCGAAATAGTTCTAATTTCACCCGGATTAGCAGTCAGAGTAGCCCCACCAGAATAGGTTCTACCCTCAAGATAGATTACATCTCCAGGGTCAGCATTAATGATTGCATTCATTACATCTTGCACAGTATTACCAGCCACGTATCTCGCTTGACCCAGCACAGGCTCATCATTACTAGCAGCAAGAATAGTTAAATCATTTCCAGCGCCAAGAATTGTTAAACCATTTTCATCATTACTTGCACCAAGAATATCTAAAGTATTCGCAGCGCCAAGCATTTCTACACTATTTTCCGTTTCTATATCATTACTAGAACGCAATAAATGACTTTCATTATTAACTAAATCATCATTTTCGTTTTCACTTGCCTGAGCTAACAAATTATCATTAGCTTCGTCATTAAAATCTACATTCTTATTTACAGCATCGATTGGATTTAGATCTGACAGCGAACTAAGTTCACCGGCATTTTGTTCATATGTTAGATTTTCATTTGCGCACACAAACGAAATCGAAAATATCGTTAAAAATAGCATTAAAGTTAAAAACATATATCGCTTAAAACGCATAACATTCTCCTTTTTAAACAACTTAATGCTGTTTAACTTCAATCTAATGAAATGTATTTGCCTTAATAATATAAATATTCTTTAACTTTAAATAATGAAAACTTTTTGCCCTTTAATAATATACAAATATAGAAAAAAACTGAAATTCGATACAATAAAGTACTGAAATTAGAACTTTATGTACCAATTGAAATTATGATCTTTGACATATATAAATGTTTATATTATGTCCTGAAAAAGAGAGCTGCAATATTGTTTAAATAAGTTGAGGATGTGACACGAAGTCACTATTTTTTTAATTTTATTTTGCTTATTTTTCCTTTAATTTTATATACTATGAAGTATAATCTTTTATTATAGATATTAATCTTTATGGTTGTTTTATTTATGGTTTTGAAAGATGATAATATTAATCAGACTATGTTGGTCCCTATGGACTTGCGAAACTTGATTCCTAAAGATCATCCGTGCT
>NZ_MZGS01000038.1 GCF_003111625.1 Methanobrevibacter thaueri
GCATCCATCGTGATTCAGGGTCGTTTATGCTGATTACATCGTTTGTTGTCTTTTTTAGTTCTGAATCGATTTTTTCGACTTTCTGCAAAACTTTTTTGGCAGATTTTTTATCTTTCTTTGCTTGGTCTAGAAGTTTTTTACTGCTTCTTCGTAGTTTGAATTCGTTTCTATCTCCTTTTGTACTTTCAGTTACTTTTTTGTAGATTTCTTCAAAGGATTTTTTGTCAATTAATTCTTTTGGCACGGAATTCCCTGATTCGTCTCCGAGAATTTCATCTTCTTCTTCATCCAGTTCAATACTCTTTTTTAAGATGTCTTTGAGTAAATCTATTTGTTCTTGATTGGTTAAATTATTTATGGATGCTTTGGCTTTGATTTTTGTTCCATCAATTGCTATGTGTTTGAGTTTTACTAAATCTAATTCTTTTGCCATTAAAACTGTTGTTTTAAATGCGTCATCGATTAGTTCTGCATGATCTACTTTGAATCTGTTGATTGTTCTGAAATCTGGCTTTTCCATGCCTGCCAAGTACATGTAACTAACGTCT
>NZ_MZGS01000040.1 GCF_003111625.1 Methanobrevibacter thaueri
AATCTTTTATTATAGATATTAATCTTTATGGTTGTTTTATTTATGGTTTTGAAAGATGATAATATTAATCAGACTATGTTGGTCCCTATGGACTTGCGAAACTTGATTCCTAAAGATCATCCGTGCTATTTTATTAAAAATGTGGTTGATTTAGTTGATTGTTCGAAAGCGAACCAGGAATTTCGTGGAACTCCTGGTGAATTTGCTTATCCTCGAGAATTATTGCTTAGGCTCATTTTAATGAGTGTTTTCGATGGTGGATTGTCTTCAAGGGAAATAGAAAGAAAAACACGAACTGACATTGCATATATGTATCTTGCAGCGATGGAAAAACCATCATATCGAACAATAGCAAGATTTAAAGTCGAATATTCGGATTTAATTGACGATGCATTTAAAACAACCATTAAAATTGCAAAAGATAATGATTTAATCAAAATCCATCATCTGAGCTTGGATGGAACTAAAATCAAAGCAAAAACATCAATTAATAAATTAACTGATGAAAATCAAATCAAAATCATGAAAGAACACTTGAAAAAAAGTATTGAATTAGATCATGAAGAAGATGAAGAATTGGGCGATGAATCAGGAAACAGCGTTCCAGAATCATTAACTGACAAAGAAAAATTCAAAGAAACAGTAAAAGAAATAGAAGAATCAACTAAAAGTAATAGAAACAAAGATAAACTTCGTTCTTCAAGTTTAAATCTTTTAAAACAAGCAAAAGAACATCCTGAAGATGTTTTAAAAAAACTCAATGAACTCGAAGAAAAAGTAAAAGAATCACCAAAAGACGTAATCAGCATCAATGACCCTGATGCACGCTTGATGAAGAATAAAAAAGGTAAATGGGAATGGGATTACAATGCACAAATCATTGTAGACGAATACAAAGGAATAATACTCACATCATACGTCACACAAAATCCAACAGACCATTTCGAACTAATTCCATCAATAGAACAATTAGAATCTAATTTGGAAGAAATATATGATGAAATGCCTTCCAATTTCCAATTCAGTGCCGATAATGGATATTCCACAGATCAAAACACAACCTATCTCGAAGAAAAAGGGATAGATGGTTACATATCCACCAGAAAACTCTCAAGAAAAGAAAAGAAATATAATCTATGGGAAAAACCTTTCCAAAAAGATAATTTCGACTATGATGCGGAAATCGAAACCTATATTTGTCCTTTAGGAGAAATTTTATATCGAAGAAGAACATATGAATACAAAAACAAACAAAGAACAAGTTATTGGACAAATGAATGTAAAAACTGCATTATGAAAGAATATTGCTGCCAAAAAGACAATTACAGAATAATTCAAGACTATGGAAACCCTTCCAAAATCAGAATGCAACGGAAAATGGAAACTGACTGGGCGCAAAAAATCTACAAAAAACGATCAAAAACAGCAGAAT
>NZ_MZGS01000042.1 GCF_003111625.1 Methanobrevibacter thaueri
AAAAATAGTTGATTTTCACAGTTAAATATTAAATATTCAATAGTTTAATTGTTAAATTTGATATTTGTTGCGATAAGTTGTTTTTTAATTATATAAAAAATAAATTTGGTGAATTTTTAAAATTCACTCCATATCCATTGGAAATTTTAAGTAATATCCATTTTAGTGATTAGTATTAATATAATTAACTAATATCGGACACTCCCGAAATTAAATTTTTGATAAAAAAATAAAAAATTATGGGAAAATTGATTTCCCATAACAAGCTTAAAGTTTTCTTCTTAAAGTCACACCAACTATTGCGAGTAATGACAAGACAACCATTACTACAGGATTACCAGTAGGATGCATTTTTGGAGGACCCGGTGGTTGATCATTTACAACAGTGATAGTAGCACTATCGTTGTTGTTGTCCGGATTGCTATCGGTTTCGTTACAGGTTACGCTAGCGAAATTAGTAATTGTTCCGACTTCAGCGGTTACATTACAGTAAATTTCGATAGTTGCGCTTTCACCTTTAGCCAATTCACCGATATCCCATTTTCCAGTTGAAGCATCATATGAGCCTTTAGAGGCTACAAATCTGATGAATTTGACTCCTGATGGTAAAACATCAGTCACAACAACTCCAGTTGCAGTGCTTGGACCATAATTAATTACAGTAATAGTCCAATGCATTTCTTCTCCTTTGTGATATACTGATTTGTCAGCATATTTGTTAAGGGCTAAGTCAACAATTGGAATTGCTTCGGTAGTGTCGTTTGCCTTGTTATTTGTGTAGTCATGCTCTTTGGTTGTAGTATTGACTGAAACAGGGTTAGTGATTATTCCTTCACGAACAACTTTGGTTGTAAGTTTAAGTGTTGCACTAGCACCGCTTGCAAGTGAGCCAACTGTCCATTCATAAGTGTTCATGTTGAATGAGCCTTTAGTCACTTTAGCGCCTAATACTTTTAAACCTTTAGGTAATTGATCTGAAACTTTAACATTCTTAGCTGTAGATGGACCGTTGTTTTTGACTTTAATTGTCCAAATTACGTTTTCACCAATGTAAACTTTTTCAAAGTTTACAACTTTAGTGATTTCGACATCACAAATCGGTTTAACAACAGTAGTGTTATTAGCCTTATTGTTAGTGTAATTTGTTTCATTGGTAGTAGTATTTACAACAACAACGTTTATGATGGAACCTTCTTTTACAGCTTGGGTAACTAAAACAAGGAATACAGAAGTGTTATTTTCAACATCACCAATACTCCAAATTCCAGTATTCTTATTGAAGGTGCCCACAGATGGAGTTGCTCTAATAACTTTTAATCCAACAGGGACATTATCTTTAACTACAACATCCTTAGCAGTGTTTGGGCCGTAGTTAATAACAGTTATAGTCCATTCAACAAATTCATTAAGGTAAACACTTGTAGCATTAACAGATTTAAAGATTGCTAAATCACAAAGCGGTTGAACATCGATAGTACAGTTAACAGTTTTGTTAGTGCCGTTAGGTCCGATTACAGTAGCATTGTTTGTTAAATTACCAAGAACATTGGCCCTTGCTTTAACAGTAATTATAGCAGGGACGTCAACAGTAATATTGGTAATTTTCCAAGTTACAACTTGACCGGTTTGATCAACGGTAGCATTTTGAACAATACCTGCACCAGTGATGCTTACAGTTTCAATATACTCTAAACCTTCAGGTAAACTATCTTCAACAGTTAAAGTTTCAATGTATGTCACATCACCGACATTAATGATGGTAATGTTATACAAGACGTACTCTTTATAGAATGGAGTAGTGTTATTAACTGTTTTGTTAATATCAGGAATGTCAAAGACGACAACTGTAGCGTTATCGTAGTTGTTTTCGTAATTCCACTCAGTCTCATTAGAAGTAACATTCGCATGATTTGTAAATGTACCTTCAGCTTTAGCAACTGAAGTAATAGTCAAGGTCACACTAGTACCGTTAGCCATGTCACCAATAGTCCAAATACCAGTACTCATATCATAGGTTGTACCTTCAGTAGCATTATAACCAACTAAAATAAATCCAGCTGGTGGGAAGGTATCATTCAATACAACGTTAGTAGCGTTAGTACCATTAGCAGCATTAGACACAACAATAGTCCAGACAACAGTATCGTCAACGAAATGACTTGAATTGTCAACAGTTTTAACAACAGATACGTCAACAATAGGAACCACTGTAACTGGAATGCCAACAGTCATGTTAGTACCGTTACGTAAAATAACAGTCTCATTGTTATATTGAGTGTAAAGAGCGTGAGCCCAAACCACAATTTCGATAATTGCAGTTGTATTAGGATCAATATTAGTAATCACCCAAGTAACATTGTTACCATTTACGGTAGCATTTGAAACAACTGTAGCGTTGTAAACACCAATTGTTCTGATATAGTAGAATCCTTCAGGCAAAGTATCAATAACTGTAATATTTTGAGTGTAAGTGTAAGCACCAATATTGGAAACAGTCAGGTTGTAAGTAATATTACTATTATAGTATGTTACGTTTACATCTTCTGTTTTGTTTATTGGGAAGCTAACAACGACAACAGTAGCGTTATCATAGTTGTTATCATAATTCCACTCAGTATCATTACAGGTTACATTCGCATGATTTGTAAATGTACCGTTCTGTTTAGCAACTGAAGTAATAGTCAAGGTCACACTAGTACCGTTAGCCATGTCACCAATAGTCCAAATACCAGTACTCATATCATAGGTTGTACCTTCGGTAGCATTATAACCAACTAAAATAAATCCAGCTGGTGGGAAGGTATCATTCAATACGACATTAGTAGCGTTAGTACCATTAGCAGCATTAGACACAGTAATAGTCCAAACAACAATATCATCAACGAAATGGTTTGGATTATCAACAGTTTTAACAACAGACACATCAACACGAGGTACAACTTCAACAGTAGCATTAACAGTATCATTAAATCCATTAGGGCCGATTAAGGTAACATTGTTAGTCAAATTACCAATATCATAAGTGCCGACTAAAACAAAGATTATGGCCGGAACATTTGGATCAATATCAGTAATTATCCAAGTAACAGTCCTAGTTACATTATCATAAATGCCCTCTTGAATAACCCGTGCACCAGTGATGTCAACAGTCTTATTGTAATCTAAACCATAAGGCAAACTATCAATAATAGTTAAAGTCTCATTGTAAATACCGGTTCCAATGTTAGTAATTGTAATGTTATAAAGAACAAAGTCGTGGTAGAACACTTTAGTCTCATTAGCAGTCTTATTAACTTTAGGAACATAAGTGTTGTTAACTGTCCAGTTGTATGGAGTGCTGTTAGTAATTACAGTAGTATAACCTGGAACACCAACATTGACTTCATCAATGGAATAGTTAATCAGTGTACCATTATTTTTAAACTTATCTAAACCTACAAAAGTGTAAGTCCAGTTATTATAAGTGTTTAAAATAACAGTCCTAATACTTTCACCATCAGCAAGTAAAACAACTGTGACATTTGCAGGTCTCTTACCACTTACATTATTACCATCATTCCAAACTTTAACGACTGTAACGTTAATCAAATTAATTTCGTGAGTATTGTTAATTATAAAACCATCATTATCTCCAGTAATATTAACAGTATAATTAATCACTTCGGTCTCGTTAACACGATAAACGATCTCAGTACCATTATCCCTGAACTTATCTAAACCTACAAAAGTATGAGTCCAATTATTAGAATCACTCAAAGTAACATTCATAATGTTCACATCATCAGCAAACAATAAAACAGTCACATTAGCAGGTCTGACACCATCCTGGT
>NZ_MZGS01000043.1 GCF_003111625.1 Methanobrevibacter thaueri
ACAATACTCATGATGTTGAGTTGGTTAATGTTACTGTTGTTAAAGTTTGGACTGATAATGGTAACCAGGATGGTGTCAGACCTGCTAATGTGACTGTTTTATTGTTTGCTGATGATGTGAACATTTTAAATGTTACTTTGAGTGATTCTAATAATTGGACTCATACTTTTGTAGGTTTAGATAAGTTCAGAGATAATGGTACTGAGATCGTTTATCGTGTAAATGAGACTGAGGTACGTAATTATACTGCTGTTATCGTTTCTGATGGTAATGGTAATTGGACCATTAACAACACTCATGATGTTGAGTTGGTTAATGTTACTGTTGTTAAAGTTTGGACTGATAATGGTAACCAGGATGGTGTCAGACCTGCTAATGTGACTGTTTTATTGTTTGCTGATGATGTGAACATTTTGAACGTTACTTTGAGTGATTCTAATAATTGGACTCATACTTTTGTAGGTTTAGATAAGTTCAGGGATAATGGTACTGAGATCGTTTATCGTGTTAACGAGACTGAGGTACGTAATTATACTGCTATCATTACCAGAGATAACAATAACTTTTTAATTAATAACACTCATGATGTTGAGTTGGTTAATGTTACTGTTGTTAAAGTTTGGACTGATAATGGTAACCAGGATGGTGTCAGACCTGCTAATGTGACTGTTTTATTGTTTGCTGATGATGTGAACATTATGAATG